>MWAX01000099.1 GCA_002068775.1 Actinobacteria bacterium ADurb.Bin346
GCTTTCCTTCAGTCTGTCCTTATCTTTTGTGACTACATACATAACTTCGCCGTTTTCAAAATCACTTTTAATTTTTTCCGTTGCTATGACAGATTGCGCGTCCCGGGGCAGACTGCTTATAAGGGCGCTGTAATATTTAAGATTTTTCTGGGCCAGAAAAGAAGGGACCAGCAGAACAATTATTAAAATAAGGAAGAACCATTTTCCCTTCACCATCCATTCGGAAACCAGATTAAACCTTGGCATATAAACCCTGTGTTTTGATCTTTCAATCAATTTATCGACCATTAAAATAAGGCAGGGCAGTAAGACAACAGTGGTCAGCAGGCTAAAAACCACTCCTTTTGCAAGGACAAACCCGAGATCCTTGCCTATGCCGAGCTTCATTATGAGAAGTGATGCAAAACCAGCAATTGTTGTAAGAGCACTTGCTGTTACTGCTACTCCGGTTCCGGAAACTGCAGCTACCATGGCGTCTTCTTTATTTAAGTAATTCTGCTTTTCTTCACGGTAACGGTGCAGCAAAAAGATTGAATAATCAACCGATACTGCAAGCTGTATTATTGCTGCAATTGAAGAGGTCGTATATGAAATACTGCCAATAAAAGCATTTGTCCCCATATTAAGAATGATTGCGACACCAAGAGAAACAAACAGAAGCACGGGCTCCAGCAGTGAAGAAGTGGACAGGGAAAGGATTATGAAAATAGCCACTGCGCCAATTAAAAAATATATTATCTTTTCCCTGTCCAGGATTTTTTTGAGCTCGTGCGTCAGCGCAGGCTGACCGCCAAGATATGATTTATCATTAAGTGCTTTTTTAATATTTTCTATAGTCTCATCGATTTCATCTGTTTTTTTATCAGCAGAAAGCTGGATCTGTAAAATAGTTGACTTGCCTGATATAAATTTTTCTTTTATCTCGGAAGGTATGAAATTTTCCGGAACAGCGAGGTCTGTAAAATCATCGACCCAATAAACATCTTTTACCCCATCAATGGCGGATATCCGGTTTTTTAGTTTAGCAACGCTTGGCAGTTCTTCATCATATATTAATAAGTAAACAGTGTCAGATAATCCAAACTCTTCAGATAAGATTTTATTGCCTTTTACTGAATCCAGTTCTTCGGGCAGATAGGAAAGCATGTCATAATTTGTTTTAACAAAAAAGCTGCCAATTATTGCAGGAACCAGCAAAACAGCAAAAATGATAATTATTAAAATCCTGTGTCTTACTATAAATCTTCCAAACTTCCGCATATAAAAACTCCCATGATGTTTTCTGATGCTAACATCAGTATTAAACTAACGTTAGTATTAAACTAAATTTTAAAACTTAGTTTAAAACGAGTGTAATGTAGCAGATAGCATGCCACTTGTCAAGAGCTTAGGGTTAAAATGTTTATGAGTTAAAATTTTCAGAGTTAAAGTCTTTAGGGGTTAAAATGTTTAGGGGTTAAAATGTTTAAGGATTAAAAAATATTATATTTCAAGAATACTTTTTACGAGTGATTCTGAGTAGCTGTCTCTGACTTTTTTATCATTAAGGTCAAAATCAAATTCTTTACCCACACCATAATAAAGAATCAGGGGGCCTATAATACCTGAGAGAATCTGAACAGCTTTTAAATTTAATATCTGTTTATTGGTTATCCCGGTGACTTCTTTTATCAGGCCGCTTACAGGAATACCTTTAATCTCGGAAAATTTTCTCATAAAAATATCAGCACTGCCTTTATTTATAAGCTTATTGCCCATCAGCCATAATATTCCCGGATTATCATAAATAAAATTCATCAGGGCTCTAGCCCAGGACAATATGCTCTTTTTTGGATCCATTTCTTTATTTTCCAGTATTTGATTTAAAGCGAATATTTTTTCCGATAAAAAATTTTCAACTTCTTCAAAAAGGTTTTTGATTGACCTGAAATGATAATTTATTGAGGCAAGGTTCACATCTGCTTTTTTTGATATTTCTCTTACTGTAATACTGATATTTCCTTTCTGGCTGATCAAATCCAAAACTGCTTTTATTATTCTGTCTTTTGCGTCAGCTCTGCTGGCATTATTATTGTTCATATTATCGCAATTCCTCTTGCCGGTATTATGAATACAGTTAAATAATTATACTTATGTTTTATACAATTGTTTAAATAATAGCAAACAGGATAAAATTGTCAAATTTTCTTTTCCGACCATTTTCTTCTCCGATTTTTCTTCCCGGTAAAAAAGCGGCGGTTTTTTAAGAAATCTTAACCTTTTTTAATTTTCCGGCTTTAATCCTTCATTAAATTGCAATATCATTAAATCGTAATAAAAATTACTATAATCCTGTATAATGCAGAAAATAACAGGAGAACAATATTTGATCTTAGAACAAAAAAGAACACTTTAAACAAAAAGAACACTTTGAAGCAGTATTATGTTCTGCTTCTGATTAAAATTAAATAGAAGGCAAAGGATGGTAAATGGATTTAAAAAAAGCAGCAAAAGCATATGAACTTGCATATCAGTATGAAAAAGAGTGGAGAGTCTGTTCCCAGTGCACCATTAAAGCTCTTTCTGATGTTTATGAAATGGATAATAAGGATATTTTCAGGTCTTTAAGCGGTTTTGGCGGGGGCGGCGCCAGTGAGGGTGACGGCATGTGCGGAGCTTTAGTGGGCGGAATGGTTTTTCTCAGCCTGAAGCTCGGCAGGGATATTTCAGACATAGGCCAGGACCCCGAAGATCCCCGCGGCTTGAAAAAAAACAAAGTATTGACACCTTTGCTAAGAAAACTGCGTGACAGATTTATAAATGAATATACTTCAATAATATGCCATCAGATCCATAGAAAACTTTATGGAAGACCATTTTATCTGCTTGACAGGCAGGAATTAGAAAAATTTGATTTAGCAGGCGGTCATGACTGGGGATGCACTTCAGTATGCGGAAATGCCGCAAAATGGACTGTCGAAATATATGAAGAATTTAAACAGGGTATTTAATAAAATCAAAAAAAAATGTTAAAATTCATCTCGTATGAGTGGACTTTTTGGCATAGTATCATCTAAAGACTGCAGGCAATCCCTGTTTTACGGGACTGATTATCATTCCCATCTGGGAACAAAAAAAGCAGGGCTTGCAGTATTTAATCATCAGCTCACCCGGTGCATCCATGATATTTCCACTTCCCAGTTCAAATCCAAGTTTATTGAAGAGCTTCCAAAACTTAAAGGTAAAAAAGGCATAGGCGTAATAAGTGATTTTGATTCTCAGCCCATCATAATTTCATGTTCATTTGGCAATTTTGCCATTGCGACTTCCGGTCTTCTTCGCAATAAAAATGAGCTTGCAAAAGAAATAATGAGCCAGGGCGGAAGCTTTTCAGAGATGAGCAGCGGCATGATCAATGCAACTGAAGTAATCGGTAAATTAGTTGCAGGAAAAAATAACATTGTAAGCGGTATGGAATATGTTTTCAGCCGTATTACAGGCTCTATTTCTTTGCTTGTCCTGTCCAGAGAAGGAGTATATGCCGGACGGGATTGTTCCGGAAAAACTACCCTCGTTGCAGGAAAGAAGGATGAAACCCTTGCAGTGACTTCTGAAACCTGTGCTTTTCCTAACCTTGGCTTTGAACCGGTCATGGAACTTCAGCCCGGTGAAATTGTGCTCCTTTCCAGAGAGGGTTTGAAGAAAGAAAACAGCAGCAAAAACAACAATAAAGTCTGCTCTTTCTTATGGATCTATACAGGCTATCCCGCATCAAGCTATGAAGGCATCAATGTTGAAAAAGTCAGAGAAAATTGCGGGGCCAACCTTGCCAGGGATGATAATATTGAAGCCGACCTTGTTACCGGAGTTCCTGATTCAGGCACGGCCCATGCCCTCGGTTACTCTATGTCATCCGGTATCCCATACAGGCGCCCTCTTGTTAAATATACTGATGGTTATGGCCGAAGCTACACCCCGCCTTCCCAGGAAATAAGGAACAAGGTAGCAAAATTAAAGCTGATACCTATTAAAAGCGTAATAGAAGATAAAAGGATTATTGTTTGTGATGACTCTATCGTGAGGGGAACGCAGCTTAGAAACCAGGCAATTGAAAAACTCTGGCGGAATGGCGCCAGGGAAATCCATGCGCGCATTGCCTGCCCCCCGCTGATGTTTCCTTGCCCTTACCTGCTTGCTACACGTACAAAAAAAGAATTAGTTGCCAGACGGGTCATCAGGCAGATTACCGGAGAGAAGCAATCTGATATAGAGCCATTTCTAAATGAGAATTCTCCACAATACCGGGCAATGGTAAAAGTTATCCAGAAGGAACTTGGGGTAACATCACTTAAGTATCAGACAATTGATGACATGGTCAAAGCCATTGGCCTGCCAGGGGAAAAGCTCTGTCTTTACTGCTGGAATGGCAAAGAATAAAACTCTTACTGCAGCATTATATGTAATCTTGAGCAATATCAGAAATATAAATCTAAAAAGACTTATGTATGGTAAATAAATGGAGGCGCCTGTCATCCCGGGATAGATAATAGATATCCACGCGCTGGAGTCTGTAAAACCCCATCCTTGCAGATTTATAGAAAATATAGTAAAGTATTGACATTAATATGATATTAATCTATATTTATACATAATAGTAATTTATATTATTTTAAATATAAATTAATTAAATATAATATTAATGTATAAATTAATGAAAAAAATCTGCTGCAGTCTCAAAGACCAGTTGGGCGCTTCCGCAACCGAATATGGTATTATTATTGCAGGTGTTGCAGTTGCGCTTATTTTCGTTTTCAGCGTATTGACCGGAAGATTAAATGAAGGTTTTCAATTTATTATAAATACTATAAGAAATGCTCTTGGGAACTGACCATCTAATTTTCCGCAGGCAGCGCAGTTGACGCCCCTCTCTCACTGTCTCCCCCTGGCTCATTATTTCTTCTTTATTCCGTATAAGTACCCTCCCCGCTGTGTCCCGAGCGGATTCGTATAGAGAAAAGCGGACGAATCAATGTCAAAAACTATTTTATTTATTTGTGTAAGGCATGACTGTTTGCAGACAACGTTTATTACGCAGACCCTGCCTTCCCTGCCAACGCCCTGATAAGTCGTTGCGCCAAATCCTGCCTCTCTCAGCATATCCGTGATCGCCTGCTCTTTCTTTTTTGTAATAATATTAATGCTTATCATATCCCTTGAAAGCTTGTCGGATATTGTCATGCCGATTGCTGTGCCTGATGCAAAGCCTGCGCCATAAGCAAACACTCCAAAAATATTGCTGTTTATATCCTGGATTACTCTTGATATGACAAGGATAAAGATTGTCACTTCAATAAAACCAACGAGCGCAGCAAAAACTTTCCTATGTTTTACAATGAAATTAATCCTTAAAGTACCCAGCGTGACATCCGCGATCCTCCCGAAAAAAATTGCCAGTGACCAGAGTGCGATTTGCAAATCAATCAACCTCCACTTAAAAAATGACCACAATAATTAAAATTCTCTACTATAATAATCTTTTAAGCCTGTCCTTTTCACTGATTATTTCTCCTGACTCAGAAACTGCATAATTGGCTCCATTAAAAAAAGCAGTCCTTATCCTTCCGCATGCTCCTGAAGCTCCCTGAAGATGCGGCGCATCAAGTATACCTTTTTTTATGGCAAGCGCTATTATTGAAGGCTCTGCAAGAGGATCCTTGAATTTTTTATCTGCATCGAGGGATTTTATTTTACTGATAATTAGGCATGCATCTTTTACAAGCTCATCTTTTCTTTTTATTACTCGCGGATCATTTTTCATGTCAGGACAACCCCCTATGCAATCCTGGATCACTTTTTTGACAATTGCAGCGCTTTCCATGATTTCAGGCGGCTTTGCTGCAAAACTTGACTCGCAGTATGCAACCACATGCACAATAGATGGCTCTATCTGCATCTGCAGCACTGTTGATGCCGCAAGCTGGCCTTTTGCAAAGTTAAAATCAGCAGGCATACTGTAAAGACCTGTCCTGGTTTCTCTCACTGAAGTGAAATCTTTATCATGCAGCGACTCAATAAGTTCAATTTTTGCAAGCATTTTGGCAAGATCCATTATAAAAGAAGTTTCCGGAGGTGTGTTGAACATATACTGTGAAACATAAGTCCTGACACCCGATTTCTTTGCTGCATAAGCTGCAATAAAAGCAGCAGCAACCGCCACTGCATCATGGGCATAGCGCAGGCTCCAGTGATGTGACTCATTGACTTCAACCGGTATGTCCCTGTCTGCATGCCATTTCATCACTTCGATATTTTCTTTTATGGCAGTGCCGAGCTTTCTCCGGCTCCTGTTATCTATCTCATTATACCAGCACAGGGGAACTGCGCACCATGCATTATTGATTGTGCGGCGCAGGACTTCAGCAAACTTCAGTATATCATTGGTGCCGCTGTAGCATCTCATCAGCGGAAAATTCCCGGTTCTTGTGGCGCTGTACAGAAGTTCAAGATCTCTTTCATTTCTTATCGGCACTCCCCCTGCTCCGTCCTGCTTGCGGTTCATTTTCTCAGGTTTAAAAAAGAACTCCTGCGCATTCTGATCGGGGCCCAGTGAAACCACATCGATAAGACCGCTTTTTGAAATCTTTTTTATGCCTTTAAATGTTTCCTGAACTGTTGGCCTGCCATAGTGATGGCGCAGCAATGGGTATGGTTTTTTATACTTTATCCTGTCAATTAAATTCTGTGGCGGAACAGTTCCGTCAGTTTTAATTTTATTCTTTGCTGAGAGGAAATCTTCTATTTCAGAACGGTTTTCTCCGCCTGTAAAAACACGGTCAAATATCTTTAAAAGGCCCTTTTTATCAAGATGTTCCGCAACTGTTTTTGTAGTGCCAAGAATAAATGTGACATCCTTAAAATCTTTTAAAGCCATTTCTTCAAGCTCAGCAAATAAAACTTCTGAACTTTCCGGGGATAGCCTGTAACTTATGCCCGCAATATCAGGTTTGAAAGATCTCAGCTCATTTTTTAATAAATCAGTGCTTACTGCAGAGCCGGCAAACCTGGTAGTAAAACCGGCGCATCCTGCAATGCTTAAGAAGTTCATTATCCCTGCCACATGGACACAGCTTCCAATTGCAGCACCAAGGATTTTTTTCAAATTCAACCTCCGAAAACAAACATTATAAACCTGGCTGTACCCTGATGCTAAAAAAGCCTCTTGGGCGCACCTTCAATAAATACATTCCTGATTTCATCAAGATTAAGGTTATCGAGCCTCAGCCTTGTAAGGTTACGGCCGGTTTTAATAAAATCGGTCTTGAATATCACATTTGCAAGTTTTATAAGAGAATCAGTGGTGGGTGTTTTTACGCCAAAAACCCTGCCGAATTCTGCAATCGGCACTAGACTCATCGGCACATCTTCAGTAATATAACGGACATTTGAAGTCCTGGGCGCCATTATGCCGACATATCCCGGGTTGCTGTGTATGGCATCAAAAAGATTGTCTTCTACAACATTATAAGCCATGATGAGCCAGTCCATTGCAGAAAGGACATTTTTGCATCTTAGTGTGTGGGCGACCTCCACTCTTTCCCGATCAACTTCTTCGAGAACTCTTGAAACTGCCTGCGTCACACCCTCCACATAAAACTGGAAATTTCCAAGGGTGGACTCTATCCTGCTTGCATTAAGTATAGTAATCGCCGGGTGAAAAACTGCACCGATATTGTTAAAACTGGTTTCAATAACGCTGGTGGCAGAGATGAATTCAGGATATGCCTGATTTATTTTATCAAGAGCAGCCTCAGTCCTGACTGCAGGTATTGCTGCAACCGGAATAGCCTGCTTTATTCTGAATATTTTAACGGATGCGGGCCCCATTCCCCTGCTTGCATAAATAAAAGTCTGCGCTTCGGAGACAATTACGTCACTGGTGTTGCCTCGCTCCCTAAGGATATTTAAAAACTCGAGAGCACCGCATGTTCTCCCGGGATTTAAAAGAATTATCTGCCCATCTTTTAAGTAAGGCGCACACCTTTCTGCAATGGATGCATGGGCAAAAGCAGGAACGACAACCATAATTATATCTGCATCCTTTACGACATCGCCAATCTTATCAGAGGCAAGGTCGAGCTTTCCAAAGCCGTTTATTTCCCCTTCTATCTCAATACCTTTCATTTTGATAATCGGGTCTATCTTAGAAAGGGTCCTGTTATATAGTTTTACCGGAAATCCCTTAAGCGCCAGATGCGCAGCCATCGCTTTTCCGCCATGTCCGGCACCCACCACTGCAAAACTCAGCTTGCGCATTATATTTCACCAAGCCTTTCATAACAAAAATGATGGACTTCAAACAATGAATAAGAAAAATTTTTATGAAATTAAGAATAGCATAGTTTGTAATCCCATTCAATCAATCCTGTTATACAGCAGATAAAATATTTCCCCTTATTCCAATATTGACCGTTTTTAGCGGTATATCCTTACCGCTATCTTTAATTGCCTGTTTTACTATATTCAGCATTCCGAAACAGCAGGGCACTTCCATATGTACAACAGTAACTGATCTTATGTCATTTTGCCTGAATATTTCCGTGATTTTCTTAACATAGTATTCGCTGTCATCAAGCTTCGGGCATCCGACCAGCAGGGATTTTCCTTCAAGGAAATCTTCATGGAAGCCAGCATAAGCAAACGGTACGCAGTCTGCCGCTATTACAAGATCAGAGCCGTTTAAATATGGCGCAGAAGGCGGCACAAGCATTAACTGCACTGGCCACTGTTTTAATTTCGACTCCCTTTTTGTAAGCTCACTTAACAATTCTGCTATTTTTGCAGCTTTGCCGGAATCAGCATTTGCAGGCGCTTTGTTATCAGTTGCGGATTGCGCCTGAAGTTTTTTATCATCGCATACTTTTTCGTCTCTTAAATCCATTACGGCTGAGCCGGGGCAGCCGCATGGCAGTCTTTCAGTGTCATTCATATTTTCTACCTCTGTTTTATCTTCAGTAAATTCTATATTATTATCTTTTAAGTATTTTATTGCTTCATTATATAGTCCTGTCTCACCATGGTCCTTTAAGTGATTAAGGTGGGCAGCTATTACATTTTTACCCTGTTTTGCAATGTTTGCCATAACCTTTGCCTCATTGTATGGCTCTGCTTCCCTTTCAACAACTTTTATTGCCCCGATCGGGCACTCGCCAATGCACGCTCCCAGACCGTCACAAAACAGGTCGCTGACAAGCCTTGCCTTTCCATCTATGACCTGAAGCGCACCTTCCGGACAGTTGGGGATGCAGTTGCCGCAGCCATCGCACAGTTCCTGATCTATTTCTATTATTTTTCTCACTGCCATTTTCGTCTCCTCTTATATATAATTGATGGACATAATATGAACTGTCTAATAGTTTTAGTACGACTATTTAAGACCTGCGCGCATCATTTTTAAATACACTATTTTTAAGCGCACCATTATTTTTATTAAATGATACTATTATAGTATCATTTAATAATATATGCAATACATTTGTCAATATATAAAATTAATAATTATATATATAATCATACGCCATATACTCTGCTTTGCTTTAAACTGGTAGAATAAACAATAAATATTTCAAGCGGATTTTAAAAAACCGCCTGTTTTTTGTTATATAATATCATGGCAATATGATACTCTTATGCTTCAGTTGCGCTGTAAAGTCAATTGAAGCCGGTAATAAAACATATAATTTAATAAAATATTAAATGCATTTAAATGCTCATTTTAAGAAGTAAAAGAAAAATGACAGATCTTAACGCCGCATTGATTATCTCTATTATTGTATCTGCCCTGTGCGTGATAATGCTAATTATACTGCTTATATCAGCATTGCGGATGAAACCTTATTATGACTCTGGCGCACTTAAATACTTCAATGATAAATTTTTAAAATCTGCTTTTGAATACAACAGGACTTCACTTCTCATTTCAATATCAGAAAGATTTTTGTCCTGGGCAGTCATGGCGCTTGCCCTGCTGGCAGTCTGGAAATTTTCTTTGACTGCAGGGCGCGTAAATTTCTGGGTGGCAATGGCAATCTTTGCAGCATTCAATATAATATTGTATCTTGTCCTTTTACCGCTGCAGTATTACCGGGGATTTGTCCTTGAGCACCAGTTTGGGCTTTTAAACCAGACACTTTCTGCCTGGTTTACAGATATTTTAAAGGACAGGGCAATCTCCCTGCTGATAAATACAGGAATCCTCACACTCATATATATTTTATTAATAAAGTTTCCCGGAATTTGGTGGGTCGCTGCAGCAGCAATATTTATAGTTTTTATTATCTTTGCAAATTTTATTTTCCCGGTTTTAATAGACCCCCTGTTTTACAATTTTACCCCCCTGCAGGATGAGCATCTTAAAAGTGAAATAGAAAAGATCACTGAAAAAGCGGGTATCAGGGTGGACAATGTGCTTGTGGCAGATGCCAGCCGGAAAACAAGCAGAGTAAATGCGTATTTTACCGGGATCGGGAGTACAAAAAGAATCGTCATTTATGATAATCTGCTAAATAAAAATACAGACGATGAAATACTTTCAGTCATTGCCCATGAAGCGGGCCACTGGAAGCACAGGCACGTTTATATTAATACGCTGATTGCATGTGCACAGGCTGCCGCAATGCTTGCGGTGCTTAAATTATTCCAGTCCGGCTTTAAAATTGAAGCAAGCATAAGACTTGTCCTGCTTCTTTTCATAATCTACAGCCTTGTATCATATTTGATTATGCCACTTGACAATTTTATATCAAGGAAGTTTGAAAGAGTTGCCGACA
>MWAX01000100.1 GCA_002068775.1 Actinobacteria bacterium ADurb.Bin346
ATTTGATGAAAAAGCAAAAGCCATATACACGCCGTTAAAAATCTCAGAAGAAGAATTAAAAGACGGCATAACGGTGGTATGTGCCGGCACCACTGACATCCCGGTTGCAGAAGAAGCTGCGCTTACTGCTTATCTTATGGGCAACAGAATAAAAAAGATTTATGATGTCGGCATTGCCGGGATACACAGGCTGCTGAATTTTAAAAAGGATCTTCTTTGCTCCAATGTTATAGTAGCTGTAGCCGGAATGGAAGGAGCGCTGCCCGGGGTTGTAAGCTCTATAGTTGAATGCCCGGTGATAGGAGTTCCGACAAGCATTGGTTACGGAGCAAGTTTCGGGGGGCTTGCGCAGCTTCTTACAATGCTTAATTCATGCAGTCCTGGAATTTGTGTTGTAAACATTGATAATGGATTTGGCGCAGGATATGCAGCAGGCCTTATAAATAAAAAGAAATAAAAATAAAAAGAATACACTTGACCGGAAAAATGAAAAAAAATTTTGTCCATCTTCATGTGCACAGCGAATATTCATTGCTGGATGGGCTGCTGAAAATTGACGACATGATAAAAAAAACTGCTGACCTTGAAATGCCAGCTGTCGCCCTCACTGACCATGGAAATATGTATGGTACAATTGATTTTTATAAGGCTGCTAAAAAAGCCGGCATAAAACCCATAATAGGCTGTGAGGTGTACCAGGCTCCGGAAAGCAGGTTTGAAAAAAAATTTAACCGTGAAAAAAAAGAGGAGCTCTACAATCATCTTACTTTGCTTGTTAAGAATAAAGAAGGATATAAAAACCTGTTGAAGCTTGTCAGTCTTGGATTTCTTGACGGTTTTTACTACAAACCCAGGGTAGATGCTGAACTTCTGCAGAAATACGGCAATGGACTGATTGCGCTGAGCGGCTGCATGAGCGGGAGAGTACCGCGCAGTATTGAGCTTGGCAGGATAGATATGGCGCAAAAAGCAGTTGAGGAATATATTGAAATATTCGGCAGGGATAATTTCTATCTTGAACTTACAGATTTTGGCATAAAAAAGCAAAAAGAGATAAACAGCGCCATGTGTGAGCTTGCCGGAAAATCAGGCATTGGCGTGGTCTGCACAAATGATGTCCATTATCTTAACAGGGATGATTTTAAATACCATTTCCTTCTTTTATGCGTACAGGCAGGGACTACAATGGGAGATTTCAGAAAATATTGTGATGACCTTCCTGCAGACGCTGACCTGGATACCAGTATAAGCCATATAATAAAAAAACTTGCTCTGCAGGAAGAGCAGAATAAAGGAATAGATTTCGAGAAAAATGAGAAAAGCGGTTTTTTCCCGAGAACGATGGAATATTATTTTAAAGATTATAATGAGATTCACTCTCTTTTTAAAGACTATCCTGAATCAATTGAAAATACTCTTGAGATAGCTTCAAGATGCAATGTCGAGCTTGATTTTAATCTGGGCCTTATACCGCCGTTTAAGGTTCCGGAAGGACACACCCCTGACGACTACCTGAAAAAGCTTTGTCTTGAAAGCGCCGGAAAAAAGTATATTCCTTTAACGGCTGAAATAACCAGCAGGCTTGAAAGAGAGCTTGGTGTCATAAGAAAAATGGGCTTTGCTGAATATTTTCTTATAGTCTGGGATTTTGTCAGGTTTGCCAAAAACAATGGCATCAGAGTTGGGCCGGGAAGGGGCTCTGCAGCAGGCAGCATAGTATCTTATATGCTCGGCATAACAGACATTGAACCTCTGCGCTATGATTTGCTTTTTGAGAGATTTTTAAATGAAGAACGAAAAAAAATGCCTGATATTGATATTGACTTCAGTGATGAAAAGCGTAATGAAGTCATCAAATATGTAACGGAAAAGTACGGTGAGAGCAGGGTGGCGCAGCTTATTACATTTGGGACAATGGCTGCAAGGCAGGCAATCAGGGATGCCGGAAGAGTGCTGGAGGTGCCCTATGCTGAAGTTGACAGGATAGCCAAACTTGTCCCGATGGAGCTTAATATGACAATTGATTCCTCCCTTAAAATAGTAGCTGAACTTCAGGAATCATATGACAACAATAAAAAAATCAGGGAAATAATAGATACAGCAAAGTCGCTTGAGGGAAAAGCGCGCCAGCATTCCATACATGCTGCAGGGATTGTTATCTCATCAGAAGAGCTGTATAACTACACGCCCGTCCAGAGAGATGAAAAAAGCGGTGATATAAAGACACAGTATAAGATGGAGGATGTCCAGGAAATAGGGCTATTGAAAATGGACTTTCTCGGTTTAAAAACGCTTTCGCTGATCGACAGGACACTGTTTTTAATAAAAAAGACAAGGAGCATAGAGCTTGATATCAATAATATAGACCTTACTGACCGGAAGACATACCGCATGCTTTCCGGGGGCGACTGCCTGGGTGTTTTCCAGCTTGAAAGCTCAGGCATGCGTGAGCTTGTAATCAATTTAAAACCCAACCGGTTTGAAGACATAATTGCAATTCTTGCGCTTTTCAGACCAGGTCCGCTGCAGAGCGGAATGGTGAGCGATTTTGTAGATGCAAAAAATAAAAACAGGCAAATAAAATATTTACATCCCAGTCTTGAGCCGATACTTAAGGAGACTTATGGAATAATACTGTATCAGGAACAGATCATGATGATAGTCTCGAAGCTCGCAGGGTTTTCAATGTCAGAGGCAGATATTCTAAGGGATGCAATAAGCAAGAAAAAAAGAGATGTTATAGAAAAGCAGAAAAATAAGTTTATGGATGGAGCAAAAAAATCCGGCATAATAGACCAGCAGACTGCCGGCAAGCTGTTTGAGCTTATAACTCATTTTGCAGAATACGGTTTCAATAAATCACATAGCACGGCATATGCAATGATATCCTATCAGACAGCATACCTTAAAGCGAATTATCCGGTTGAGTTTATGGCCGCTCTTTTGAGCATAAGAATGGGAAGCCAGGAAAAAGTGGCGCAGTATATAACTGAAGCAAACAGGATGAATATCAAGGTTTTACCCCCTGATGTAAATGAGAGCTTTGCGGATTTTACAGTTGTTGGAAAATCAATAAGGTTCGGCCTGTCTGCAGTAAAAAATGTAGGCTCAAATGTAATAGAGCTCATAGTCAGAGAAAGAAAGGAAAAGGGCAAGTATAAAAACTTTGAAGATTTCTGCAGAAGGGTTGAGAGCAATGTGCTCAATAAAAAGACAATTGAAAGCCTTGTAAAAGCCGGAGCTTTCGATTCGCTTGGACTCACAAGGAGATACCTTCTGGATAATTATGAAAAAATAACAGATGAGGCTTCAAAAATAAAAAAAAGCAAGCAGTCAGGGCAGTTTTCCTTTTTTGATGAAGTAATGCCGGGTGAAGGCATGTTTTCGGATTTTAGTGAAAGCGCCGTACAAAGCGCCGCGCAAAATATTTCTTCAACACCCGGTGCTAAAGGACAAATGGAAGAGTTCTCATCAAGGCAGCTTTTAAACTTTGAAAAGGAAATGCTGGGGCTTTATATATCCGGGCATCCTCTCGCTGAATATCAGGAAATGCTTTCAGGGTTCACATCAATACAGGAACTTTATGAGGAGAAAGACAAATCCACACAGACTGTTGCGGGAGTCATTTCGCAGATAAAGCAGATATTTACAAAAAGCAATCAGCCGATGTATTTTATAACACTCGAGGATCTGTCAGAAAGCATAGAAGTCATTATTTTTCCAACTGTGCTTGAAAAACATCGCGCAATTCTTGAAGCAGACAAAATCATCAAAGTCAGGGGAAAACTTGACAGGAAAGAGGACCAGATAAAAATTATTGCAAATGAGGTTGAAGATATAAAGGGTGATAATATAAAAGGCACAGGCCGCAGGGCTGTAAAACCTGCAGAGAAAGAAAATCAGGAATTAAATGAAGATCCTGATACTGCCGGCGGTTTTACAGGTGAAGAATATAATGAAAGACCGGGGATAAACGGCTTTTCTGCAGATAATGAAAATACGATGTCAGTTTCAGAATCAAATGAAGGGAAGGAAGCAGCAAGTCTTGTAATAACACTGGATAAAAGCTCCCTTAGCAGAAACTCAGTAAATGATTTATATGACATAATACTCGCAAATCCCGGCGCAGCATCTGTCGAATTTAATATAAAAAACAGCGGCAATGATAGCATAGAAAAGCAGTACAAGCTTCCGGATGATTATAAAGTAAGTTGCGTGGGCCCGCTTTTTATACAACTTAAAGAAAAATTTGGCAGCAGTATAAAATGGGACTTATTGCCGGACATAAAATAGGTATACGAAATCCTCGAAAAAATACTGATAAATTAATATAATAATCTTTTAAAATCAATAAAGTAATTTGAAAATTTATAAGGTAAATGTTTAAAGAAAGAGAAAAAAATTTAATTTTAAAACTGCCTTTCGGTTTCAGGGATATATTCCCGGTGGAGGCTCATGAAAGAAAGGAAATAGAAGACATATTAAGGTCCGAGTTTCTCGGCTGGGGCTATGGGGAAGTGAAAACCCCGGTAGTCGAGTTTACGGAGAATCTTTCTGCAGGCGCAGGCCAGGGCTGGAAAGATAAACTGATAAGCTTCTTTGACAATGACGGCAATATAATTTCGCTTCGTTCTGATATGACTGTGCCGATAGCAAGACTGGCTGGCATGCGCCTTAAAAAGGAACAGCTTCCTGCCAGGTTTTTTTATTTTGCCAATTCTTTCAGACAGTCAGATATACAAAAAGGCCGGAAAAGGGTCGTGAGCCAGGCAGGGCTTGAATTCATAGGCTCGGGAGGCTTTACTTCTGATATTGAGATATTAAGCATACTGATGAATATTTTAAGCAGCCTTAAGATAAGCGATTTCAGGGTTGCAATTGGAAATATATTGTTTGTTGAGGGAATGTCTGAGTGGCTGGGATTTGACAGTGCCGGCTTTAAAACCTTGAGGTCAGGACTTCTGAAAAAAGACCTGGTTCTGCTTGAGCATCTGCTGGCTGAAACCGAAAAAGAAAAAACAAAATTATTTTTTGAGCTTATCAAACCATCGGAAGATATTAAAGAATTAAAGAAATTATGCAGCAGATCAGGCAATAAGAAAATGATTTCCAGTTTTGATTATATTGCAGAGATACATGACATGTGCGTAAGCGCCGGATTTTCAGCAAATCTTATAATCGATCTCGGAATTGTCAGAGACTTTGATTATTATTCAGGCATGATATTTGAGGCATATTGCCCCCGAATAACTGAACTCCTGGGCAGCGGGGGCAGTTATGATGGGCTTGTGAAGAAATTCGGTCTGAGTGTATCCGGCACAGGTTTTGCTCTTGATATGGACATTCTTCACAAAGCGCTGAAGGATTCTTATACATATTCTGATGTCTCTAAAAAAAAGATAATATTGATATCAGAAACCAAAGACTGCAGAAATGCGCTGAAACTTGCAGGCGATCTGCGCAAAAAAGGCCATCTTGTTGAGTTATTTTTTGCAGGACACGAGGATCCAAAAGAGCTGTGCTGTTTAAGAAAAGCAGGTTTTGTATATATTGCAGATTTTAACAATAAGGAAGCTGAGGTACTTGAATTCAGCAATGATTATAAGAGCGTCAATACAAAAAGGATAAAACTTGAAATCGGCAAATAAAGAAATTGTAAAAGATGACTGCAGCCTCAATATAGCAATACCAAAAGGATATCTTTTTGATGTATGTGTGGAGATGCTTAAAGGTGCCGGATATGATACTGCCCCGCTTTTTAAACAGACAAGAAAACTATTTGCAGTTTCTGCTTCTGATAATTTCAGATACATCATTTCCAGGCCAATGGATGTGCCTGTTTATGTTGAGCAGGGTGCATGTGATATTGGTTTTGCAGGAAAAGATATGCTTGAAGAGCTTGAAAGCGATGTGGTCGAGCTGGCAGACCTTAAAAACGGTATCTGCAGGGTTGTAGTTGCAGCAGGAAAAAATCGCGTGTCTGAAGTTAAAGAAAAATATGAACATTTTGGCTCAGTTAAAATTGCCACAAAGTATCCCAATATTGCAAAAAAGTATTTTGACGGCAAAGGGATGCAGGTGGAAATAATAAAGCTTTATGGTTCAATCGAGCTCGCCCCTGTCCTTGGCATAGCAGACGAAATTGTTGATATAACTGCAACAGGAAGCACATTGAAATCAAATGACCTTGTTGAAATGGAAACAGTTATGCACTCAACAACAAGGCTTATCGCAAACAGCGTAAGTTACAGGCTTAAGTTTTCAGCAATAAATGAATTCCTGGAAAAAATAATGGAAAATATCGGAAAATAAAAAAACAAGTAAAATATTATTATGGATATTATTATGGATTTCGTGCAAATATGGAGAATTTTGAAGAAATTATGGAAAGAAAAATAAAAATCACAAGGCAGACCACGGAGACAGCCATAGAGGTCGAGCTTGACCTTGACGGTACAGGAAATTATGGCATTGAAACACCATTGCCATTTTTTAATCATGTACTATCAAGTTTTGCAAGACATGGCCATTTCGATCTCTTCATAAAAGCAACCGGTGATGTAGATACTGACCCGCATCATCTGATAGAGGATGTCGGCATATGCCTGGGACAGGCAATTGCACAATGTCTCTCTGACAAAAAAGGGATAAGCCGGTTTGGTTTTGCAATTATCCCTATGGATGAGAGCAGAGTGACAGTTGCTCTTGATATTGGCGGAAGACCATTTCTTGTATACAGCGCAGATATGCTGAATGAAAAAATCGGAAATATGCCAACCATGCTGGTTGAAGATTTCTTTGCTGCTCTTACAGGCAATGCTTTAATAAACCTGCATATTGATAAGAATTCAGGAACAAATTCTCACCATATTATCGAGGCAATTTTTAAAGCTTTTGGTGTAGCGCTGCGCAAAGCAGTAGAAAAGAGCTCCGGCAGCTCAATCCCATCAACCAAGGGTGTTATTTAACCAAAGGTGTTATTTAAATATAAATCCGTAAACCCGGTCCGTACGGCAGATGCTTGAGAATTTCAGGGATATTTCCGGTCTGTCGGGAAATAATGGAGGCGCAGTATCATGATTATATTACCGGCAATAGATATAATTGACGGAAAGTGTGTAAGGCTCACCAGGGGTGATTTCAAAACCAGTAAAAAATACTGTGACGACCCCTTAGAAATGGCAATGAAATGGAAATCATCCGGTGCTTCATGGCTGCATATAGTTGACCTTGATGGAGCAAGGACGGGTTCCCCCAAAAATCTTGGACTGGCTGCAAAGATCAAATCAGGGACAGGTTTGAAAACAGAATTTGGTGGAGGAATAAGGAAAATGAAAGACCTGGATGAAGCGATAAATGCCGGGATGGACAGAGTGATAGTCGGAACTGCTGTTTTGGAAGATAAGGATTTTCTAATTGAAGCTTCGGGCAAATATAAAGAAAAAATATTAGTAAGTGTGGATTTTGACAGCAGTGGCAGGATATACACCAGGGGCTGGCAGCGGGGCTCAAGTTCAGAAATAAGCACATTCCTTCCCGCATTGAAACAGTCCGGAATCAGTGAAATAATAATAACCAATATCACAAGAGACGGAACACTTTCGGGTCCTGATATTGAGTTAATAAAAAAGATCCTGAAGATTTCAGGCTTAAAACTTATTATTGCCGGAGGCGTGACCAGTATTGATGATATAAAAAAGCTTAAATCGCTAAAAAAACATGGGGTCACCGGTGTAATAATAGGCAAAGCACTTTATGAAGAAAGGATAAATCTGCCGCAGGCAATTGCTGCAGCTAAATAGGTGGTAATGATATCAAAAAGTATTACTTCTTTGTTTTTATATCCCGCTATGGCAGACATAGCATAAGGCAGGCAAAAGAATATTTAAAATCTTGTGGTTTAGATGTGAGGTTATAAAATGGAAAATGAAAATCTGTTTCTGATACCGGCAATAATACAGGATTATAACAGCGGGCAGGTCCTGATGTTTGCATATATGACAAAACAGTCTCTGAAAAAGACTCTTGAAACAGGAACTACATGGTTCTACAGCAGAAGCAGGCAAAAGCTTTGGAACAAAGGCGAGACTTCCGGCAACATCCAGGAAGTGAAGGAAATAAGTTTTGACTGTGATATGGACACAGTGCTGATAAAAGTCATTCAGAATGGCTATGCCTGCCATACCGGCAGCAGGAGCTGTTTTTTTAACAAAATGGATATCACCGGCAAAGAGAAGTTCTTCCGGATTATAAATAAGCTAAATTTCACGCAAGCCAGCGCAGCTTCGGCATCAGATATAATAGGAGAGCTTTATGATGTGATAAACCAGAGGATCAGGGAAAAAAAAGAGAATTCATACACATTTTCTTTGCATAAAAAAGGCCTTGATGAAATACTAAAAAAACTCGGGGAAGAATCAATAGAAGTCATTCTTGCTTCAAAGCATCAATCAAAAAAGCAGATTGTTTATGAAGTGGCAGATCTTTTATACCATCTTCTTGTGCTGCTTGCAGAAAAGAAAATCACAATCGGTGAAATTTATGATGAGCTGGATTCAAGACGCAAATGAAAGAATGCAAAAGATAATGCAGCCGGAATAAAAATAAAGAGGAAGAAGAGAGGATCCTGATGACAGGGAAAATTAAGAAAATAGCTATGATCACAAGCGGAGGCGATGCGAGCGGCATGAATGCTACTATCAGGGCTGTTACAAGATATGCAGTGCATAAATCCATTGAAGTCATTGGCTTTTATGAAGGTTATAAAGGAATTATAAATAATAACTTTATTGAGCTCAGTGTAGATAGTGTGGGCGGCATAATAGATCGTGGCGGGACAATGCTTTATACCGCAAGGTCTGAAGAGTTCAAAACTGAAGAAGGTATGCAAAAAGCTATAGCCAGTCTTAAGAAAAATAATGTTGATGGCCTTATAGTTATAGGAGGAGAAGGCTCTTTTCGCGGAGTACACGACCTTCATGTCAGGGGTGTGCAGGCAGTTGGCATTCCCGGCTCTATAGACAATGACATTGCAGGAACTGATTACAGTATAGGTTTTGACACTGCCTTAAATGTAATAATCAGCCTGGTTTCAAAAATACGTGATACAGCATTTTCCCACGACAGGATATTTGTAATCGAAGTAATGGGTCGAAGCTCTGGCCTTATTGCGATTAACTCGGGAGTTGCGTGTGCAGCTGATTACATACTTATTCCTGAGATTAAGGCTGATATTGCAAAAATGGCTTCCAGAATCAAAAACCACAGGGAAGGGAAAAGACACACCCTCATAATTGTCGCAGAGGGGGCTGCAAAAGCAAGCGATGTAGCGGCATCAATTAAATTACTGGCCGGTCATGAAGTCAGAATATCCGTCCTTGGCCATATACAGAGAGGCGGTTCCCCTTCT
>MWAX01000101.1 GCA_002068775.1 Actinobacteria bacterium ADurb.Bin346
AACGCATATATGATATAAAAAAAAGGCCGGCTTCCTCACCTTTTATTGTTTTAATATCCCGCACTGAAAGCCTTGGCTTGCTGGTTGCTGAAATCACTCAGCCCGCCAGTTTACTCATCCGGCATTTCTGGGAATCGGAAGAACCCAAACCCCTGACACTGGTTTTTAAAAAAAATAGGAGCCTGCTAAGCTTTATCACAAGCGGCAGCCCTAATATAGCAGTCAGGCTTGACCCCCTTTTATTGCTAAGAAAAATAATAGACCTTTGCGGTCCTCTGGTGTCGACAAGCGCGACTGTTTCAGGCTCAGAAACTGTCCCTGCAGAAATAAACGATATAGATGATGAGATCAAATCCGGGGCAGATATTGTTCTTGACCCGTCTACATCATCACCTGCCGGGCTTTGTAGCGCGGCCCCGCCTGTTTTAGTTGCAGCGTCTACTATCCTTGATGTGACCGGCGACACACCGGTCATTTTGCGCGAAGGTGAGCTTAAAGCAGATTTCATAAACAGATTAACCGGAATCAGGACAATAAGAAAAGATGGTAAATAACAGCAGCATGAAAGACAGCTCCTACCTTTCCGGCAGCAGCTCTTTCGGAAGAAAGGTAATAAATATTAATTTCATCTGCAGTGGAAACACATGCAGAAGTTATATAGCCGAAGCGGTGGCTTCTTATCTTGTAAAAAATGTCTACTCAAAGAAATACCCTTCATTAAAAAACAGGGTAGTAATCGGGAGCGCCGGGACAGATGTCTCTGCGAAAAGTATTCCCCTTAACTCCATAAAAGTGCTTGACATGATTGAAGTTCCCAATATTAAATTTAAACCCAGGCAGGCGGATAAAAAGCTTGTTAAAAATTCTGACCTTATCATTACAATGGCGACTACACACAGCAAAAACCTTGCTGAAGATTTTCCCGAAATGGACCGCTCAAAGCTTTTTAATCTCACTGAGCTTTCAAATATGGCGCTTTACCTGCAGTCAGAAGAAATATTTTTCCGGGCAGCTGATGTTGCCAGACCGGTCACAGTTGATAAAGTGAAGGAAAGAATAAGAATAATCAGGCAGGCAAGACCGGTATCTATTGTCAACCCTTACGTAACTGAAGTCAATGACCCTTTTGGGCGCTCGATAGATGTATATGTCCGGGTGGCAAAATTGATTGAAGAAAATATAATTACTGTTTTTAATTATATTTTCAGATGATTTTCCGGTAATTGCTACATAATTTTCAGATAATTTATATATTATTTTCAGATGATTTTACAGAGAAACCCTTTAAATCAGTGCTATAATCTGTATATATTTTTTGTGTGTATTTTTTGCAGATAAATTACAAATTATAAGTTATAATTATTTTTTTTATTTTATTGGAAGGAGAAAACCCTGTGAAAGACAGCTATAAAAATCACACCCGCTCCTGGGTAAAAGATGAGGAGATGCAGGCTATACTGAAAAGAGAGCTTGAGAGGCAGCAGAGCCAGATAATCCTTATCGCTTCAGAAAACTACACTTCGATGGAAGTCATAAGGATGATGGGCTCCATATTCACGAATAAATATGCTGAAGGTTACCCTGGCGACAGATATTATGAAGGCTGCTCGGTAATAGATGATGTGGAAGAACTTGCAATTAAACGATGCAATGAGCTTTTTAATTCAAGCTTCTGCAATGTCCAGCCGCACAGCGGCGTACAGGCAAATACTGCCATCTTTCTTTCAATCCTTAATTGTAATGACAAAATTCTCAGCATGAACCTGCGCGACGGGGGCCACCTTTCACACGGTCACAAGCAGAACCTCACCGGGCGGTATTTTGATATTTTCACATACAGCGTGGATCCCGAAACTGAAATGATTGATTATGAAAATGTAAAGAAGATAGCGCATATCGCAAGGCCCAAGCTTATAATAGCAGGAGCAAGCTCTTACTCAAGGATTATAGATTATAAGAAATTCAGGGAGATAGCAGATGATGTTGGCGCATATCTTATGGCAGATATTGCCCATGTCGCAGGGCTGATTGCCGGGGGTGTTCATCCCACTTCCATTGGAATCGCTGATTTTACAACAGCAACAACCCATAAAACACTGCGGGGCCCAAGAGGCGGGCTCATCATGGCTGATAAAAAATATTCAGGCCTTATAAACAAAGCAGTATTTCCCGGTACCCAGGGCGGCCCTTTAATGCATGTGATAGCAGCAAAATCCGTCTGTTTTAAAGAAGCGCTTGACCCGTCGTTTAAAGATTATACAGCAAAAATCATAGAAAATTCAAAAGCACTCTGCAAAGTGATGAAAGATGCAGGATTCAGAATCGTTTCCGGCGGAACGGATAATCATCTTTTCCTTGTGGACCTTACCGGCCAGGGAATAACAGGGTATGAAGCATCAGAAACTCTTGCTTCAGTTGGAATAATACTTAACAAGAATGTGATACCCTATGACAGCCTCAACCCGAATATCACAAGCGGAATAAGGATAGGAACTCCCGCAGTCACAACTCAGGGGATGGGTATAAATGAAATGCAGAAGATAGGTGAATACATAATTTTTGCATTAAAGAACAGGGATAATAAAACCGCACTTGCTGAGCTTGGCATGAAAGTAAAAAAACTTGCAGCAGAGTTTCCTGTATACACGGATATTGTATCTTAACACGGAAACGGTGTCTTGGCACGGATATTGCATCTTAACACCGAAATGACATCTTAAATTACATTACCTTTCCGCTTTATTATGGTGTATGCAACAATGTTTGCAGATGCGCCAATCGAAGTGAAATTGCCGCCGATGTCTGTTCTCAGGGATGTCGCCCATGAAAGTTTCTGTAATAATTGCAATATTAGTCAAAATAAAAATTACAAGCGCTACTATAGCGTTATTTGAGTTTGTCCCCTGTTCTTATATTTGCCTGCTTATATACTTTTTCCGATTTTAAAATGTGCTGAATTGTTATATAAAGATGTGGAAAGGATTATAATAATATAATAAAATTATTATATTTTACTTGACATTACTTTAATATAAATAATAATATTAAGTAAAGCAATTTTTAGAAAACTATTATAAAAGAGAAATAAATGTATTTTATAGTGATCCTTAAAACTGTAGCGTTTGTGCTCTGCCTGGCAGTATTTATGTATCTTGTGATGGATAATGTTTTCTATATGTTAAACAAACGCAGAAATTAGAAATAACCTTTTTACTCTGAAGACAGCTCTGCAATTACAACTCTGTCAAGCCCGTTGTAATCTTTTTCAATCGTGACACGACCCGGTTTAAGCTCCTCCTGTAATATTTTTACCAGTTCACTGCATACAATCGGATCTGTCTCAAAAATAAAGCGGGCACTTTTTTTTGACAGAAGGTTTTGTGATATTACGGCATTTATTATCTTCCTGTAAAACTCTGTCCCTGACTCCCCCGAAAGAAGAGCATTCTCAGGTTCAAAATCCTTTACTTCCGAAGGCAGCTTTGCATAACCTGCAAGTGTAATATACGGTGGATTGGAAACGACTATATCAATATTTTCTCTTGCCCGGGATATAAAATCATTACCGGCCGGAATTATGTCAGCTTTTAAAAACTTTACTTTATCCATTTCCTGTTGTGAAAGTATCCCTGCTGCATTTTTGATGGCAATTTTTAAAGCATCTTCACTGTTGTCTGTAGCAAATAGCCTGAAGCTGAAATTCCCTTCCTCAATCTGAGCAGGAACGCTGATGCCTTTACTCCTGCACAATGACAACTGTTTTTTAAAGAATGTCTCAATTTCTGTTATCAGGCTAAGCGCTATTGCTCCGCTGCCTGTGCCTATTTCAAGAATATTCAGATTTAAAGGAAGATGCGACCCCACAGGGTCTTTATCGGGGCCTTTGTCAGGGCTTTTATCGGGGCTTTTATCAGAGTCTTTGTCAGGCTCTTTATCAGTTGGTCCCTTTCCAGTTGGGCCTTTAACTACGGGATTTAAAGATTTCTGCAGGATAAGTTCAAATGCTGCATGCAGGGTGCTGTCCACAAGAAGTTCTGTTTCCGGTCTTGGTATGAGAACATTTCTGTCAATGCAAAGCTCCAGATTGCGAAAACTTGATTTTCCCAGTATATATTGGACCGGTTCGCGGCTTATCCTCCGGATTAAATAATCCCTGAATTTTTTGCGTTCCTTATCACCGGGTATTTTTTCAAAGTTCAGGTATAGATTCATTCTTGTCATTTCAAGCACATCAGATAAAAGAAGTTCAGCGGATAATCTCGGTTGGGGTATATCTCTTGAAGTAAAATATTCAGTTGCCCAATTGAGAAGGTTTTTTACATTCCAGATTTTATTATTTTCCTGCAAATAAAAAAGCTCCCGGGATATTAAAGCTTTTCCAATTTTTTCTTTTCGTCTGCAGCTCTTAAGGCTTCTGTGAGCTCGCTTATGTTTCCCTCAAGAATCTCATCTAGCTTGTAAAGAGTCAGGTTTATCCTGTGGTCGGTTACCCTTCCCTGGGGATAATTGTATGTGCGTATCCTTTCACTTCTATCGCCGGAGCCTATCTGCATCCTCCTGTTTCTGGTCTGCTCATCCATCTGTTTGTGCTCCTCGATTTCTTTCAGCCGTGCACGCAATATCTTGAAGGCTTTTTCCTTGTTCTGGAGCTGAGACTTCTCATCCTGGCATGAGACAACCATGCCGGTGGGTAAATGAGTCACCCTCACTGCTGAGTCAGTGGTGTTGACAGACTGTCCTCCGGGTCCTGAAGATCTGAAAACATCGACTTTTATATCTTTAGGGTCAATAATGACATCAACATCTTCAGCTTCAGGGAGCACTGCAACAGTCACAGTTGATGTGTGTATCCTGCCGCTTGACTCAGTTACAGGTATTCTCTGCACCCTGTGGACTCCTGACTCGTACTTCATATCAGAATAGACCTGTTTGCCCTCGACATCAAAAATAACTTCCTTGAAGCCGCCAATGCCAGGGGTGCTTGCGCTCAAAATATTGTGCCTCCATCTCTTGCTTTCAGCATATTTTGTATACATCCTGAAAAGCACTTCTGCAAAAAGCGCTGCCTCATCCCCTCCTGCGCCGGCTCTTATTTCCACTATAACATTTTTTGCATCATTGGGATCTTTTGGCGTCAAAAAAAGAAGGATTTTTCTTTCAAGCCTTTCGGCTTCTTTTGCATTATTGTCTATTTCTTCGCTTATGAGAAGCTTCATCTCTTCGTCTTTTTCAGATTTGATCATCTCCCTTGCTTCCTCAAGCGAAGACAGGGCTCGCCTGTATGCTTTCGAAGCAATAACTATTTCCTCGAGGTCGGATATTTTTCGCCCATATTCCTTAATTTTTTCAGGGTCTGATGCAATCTCAGAGCTTGCAAGCTTTTCTGAGAGTCTGCTGTACGATTCTTCATAACTTTTTATTTTTTCCAAAAGGTCGATCATTGTTTTTGCCCGTTTATGCTATGCGTTTATGGCAACGTCATCTTTTTTTGCAAGTATCGCCTGTTCAAAAGTGTCTGCTGCGCCACTTTCTTCAGCTTCAAGTATTTTCTTCAAAGAACTTACCGCAACTTCGATCTGGCTCTCGTCAGGCTCTCTTGTGGTGATTTTCTGGAGCAGAAGCCCGGGATAAAAAAGTATATTGATAATTCTGTATCTGCTGAATTTTCCTGCAAGTCTTATAAGCTCATATGATATGCCTGCAATAACAGGGATTAAAAATACCCTTGATATAAGCCTTAAATAAAGAGGTGGTTTGCCGAGAAGCGCAAAAACAATAAGTGCCACTATCATCACTATCAGGAGAAAACTTGTGCCGCACCTTAAATGAAGCCTCGAATATTTTTTAATGTTTTCAGCAGTCAGCTCCACTCCATTTTCATATGCCTGTATTGTTTTGTGCTCCGCTCCATGATACTGGAAAAGCCTTCTGATATCCTTCATAAAAGACACAATAGCAATATATCCCAGCAGAAATGCTATCCTTATAAGACCCTCAATTATATTATAAAGGAAGGAATTCGATATATAGCTTGAGAATAAGCGCCCTATGAGCGTGGGGGCCACAAAAAAAACGCCCACAGTAAAAATAACAGCAATAATTACCGAGATGGACATCTGCTTTTTTGATATATTTACCTCTTCACCAGTTGATTCATTGACTGAATAACTTAGCGCCTTAAAACCAAGAGCCAGGTTTTCAACAAGAGCGACAATGCCGCGTATAAAAGGCCAGCCGAGGACCTTTTTTCTGTTCATCACAGAGATCTCTTTAAAAACTCCCGTTGCAATTGTATGGTCAGGTTTTCTTACCGCTACTGCCCAGAAACGCCTGCTGCGCATCATAACGCCTTCAAGCACCGCCTGTCCGCCCACATTGAGCTTTGATGTACTGCTGCAGTGGTTTTTTTCATCAGTGCCTGAATTATTTAATAAATTTTCTTTTCCGTCTGTATCATTCATTAAAATCACTCTCATCAGGCGGATTGCCGCAGGAAAACTTCCCTTCCGGACATGGACCCCTCAGGCAGTTTGGCCCTGCTTTTTCAAAAACAACCGGGCATACTTTCCTGACAAGTTTGAGCATTATTGTGGCAAGCTCCCTTATTTCCCACTGTGCCCTGTTGCAGCATCTTACAGTGAAGAAATGTAGCAGCTCCCTGCCATTCATTGTGACTATTATTTTAGTCTCTGAGGCACTTGGAAGTATATACCTTGCATCTTCCGGCTCTATTCCTGCTTCAATAAGTTCTCCATAAAAATTATGTATGTTTTTTACAAATTTGTCATATTTTACACAAACTGCAGGGTTATTTTTAACTGCCGGAGGTGTGATATATTCGTAATTACCCGTGAATTTAACATATCTCTGGGACTGCTGGTTGTAGGATGCCAGCCTGTGACGGACCAGCTGATGTGTAAGAGCCCTTGAAACCCCTTCAATTGCAAAAGTAAAAGTTATGTGCTCCGTAGTGCTTAAATGTCCGCTTTTTACAACAAACCTGACAAGCTTATGCGCTTCTTCAGTTTCGAGATCCTCAAGAAGCTGTTCTCCTCCAATCGGCGAATAACAGAGCCTTGCAGCCACTGCAACCATTTTCTCCGGTTCAGGAGTATATTTTATTAATTTAACTTTCATTATTTCAAACCGGCCGGGTTAAAGTGCTAATCATTGTCTTGCAGGATTGCTTCGTATTGCAGAGAAGTTATTTTTTAACCTTTTTAAGCCTTCTCTGGAACCTGTCTACCCTTCCGCCTGAATCAACTAGTTTCTGCTTGCCTGTATAAAAAGGATGGCAGTTCGAGCATATTTCAATACGCAGTTCTTTTTTTGTTGACTTTGTCTGAAAAGTATTTCCACAGGAGCACGTAACAGTGCAGTCGTAATATGCCGGATGTATTTCTTTTTTCATATTATATAACCTCACAATTTAAGTAAATTCCAAAGACGATATATTATCATAAGGGTTTTATTAAGTAAATAAATTACGCCTGCCCATAAAATTATATACCTTATATGGCATAAGCATAACAAAGTATGTACATGATATAAATATATGCATGTGCCCGGATAGGAGGTTTTACCACGAAATGCGCTGGATGCGTGCCCCCGGTTGACTTTATGCTCTGCTGCTGTTAAAGCCCTTTTTAAACTCTCTGGTTCAATGTGGCTTTATTGTTGGCAAGACTTGCTTTTATAATATTTAAAAAATCCTTATTTGTTTTAGTCTTACGTATATAGTCTATAAGCTGCTCGATCGCCGGTTCCGGATCTTTCTCATGGATTATCCTCCTTAGTTTCCAGACGCTTGCTGCTTCTTCATCATCCATAAGAAGCTCCTCTTTACGGGTTCCGGAGCGTGTTATGTCAATTGCAGGAAATATCCTCTTATCTGCAAGTTTGCGGTCAAGGTTTATTTCCATATTGCCGGTACCTTTAAACTCTTCAAATATTACTTCGTCCATGCGGCTTCCTGTGTCTATAAGCGCAGTTGCCAGAATGGTAAGGCTTCCCCCGAATTCTATATTACGGGCAGCGCCAAAAAATCTCTTTGGAGGAAATAGCGCTGTCGAATCCACTCCACCGGACAGCACTCTTCCGCTTGCAGGTGTTGCAAGGTTATATGCCCTTGCAAGACGGGTGATGCTGTCAAGGAGTATAAGGACATCATTGCCATGCTCAACAAGCCTTTTTGCCCTCTGCAGGACAAGCTCGGAAACCTGTATGTGGTTTTCTGACGGCTGGTCAAATGTGGAGCTTATAACCTCTCCTTTCACAGACCTTTCCATATCTGTGACTTCTTCGGGCCTTTCATCCACAAGAAGCACCATTATATATACCTCAGGATTATTTGTTGCGATACTGTTAGCAATATCTTTTAAGATAGTAGTCTTTCCAGCTTTTGGAGGAGATACAATAAGGCCCCTTTGACCTTTTCCTATGGGGGCAATAAGGTCTATTATCCTTGCAGTAATATTGGGGTGTGATGTCTCAAGTTTAAGGCGCTCCATCGGGTAAATAGGCGTCAGGGACTCAAAGGGTTTTCTTTTCCTGATAAATTCCGGGTCAACATCATTTACTTTTTCTATACGCAAAAGCGCATTGTATTTTTCATTTTCTTTTGGGGGCCTTACAACTCCAAATACTTCATCCCCCTGCCTTAAATGAAACCTTCTTATCTGTGACTGGGAGACATAAATGTCATTTGAGCCCTGCAGATAACCGCTGGTGCGCAAAAACCCGTAACCTTCGGAAAGTATATCAAGTATACCCTTCATTTTTTCTTCGTATACTTCAAGCTCTCCTTCGAACCTCTTTTCAGGCTCACCCTCTTCAGGTTTTTCACCTTTCTCTGCTTTTTCTTTCTCTGCAGGCTCTTCTCCTTCTCCTTCCAGCTCTTCTTCTATTTCTATCAGCGCTTTCTGTGCTTCTTTTAATACTGCCTCAGCAGATTCAGCAAGGGGTGTTTCCATCACTGCTTCCGCTTCTTTTAAAGGTATTGTCTTTACTTTTCTGACAGGCTTTGTATAGACCGGAGGTGTTGCCTGCCTGACTCCGCTCAGGCGATGTACTACTTCAAGTATTTTTTCAATAAGTCCTTCTTTCTTTAAATTCGTGGTACTGCCTATCTTAAGTTCCTTCGCAATACTTTTCAGCTCAGGAACAAGTTTACTTTCAAGGTTCTCCCTTGTAAGTTCTTTTAATTCTTCCAACAATTTATATTTCTCCTTTCAAAAATCCCCCGGCTTCTGTTTTTATGGGATTAGATGTATTTATTAAAAAAATGTTCAAGATTACACATGCAAAAGAAAATAAAAATCAATGTGCTGATATTTTCTGGAGTTAATAGAATCTTATTTATCTATATCGTCTAATTTTTAGAATTATTGAATAAAAATGAAGATTATTTTATCCTCTCCGCTACATAATTGCAGCCGCAAACAACCATGTACAAAGATATTATATATTAATTTTAAAAAAAGCAAGAAGTATTTATTTTTAACAAAGGTATTGATTTTTAAGATAAGCAGCGTTTATTTTTATAAAACCTGCTCTGACAAAACTATACAAATATAATTGCAAGCGCCTGTTACTATTAAAATAAGCCTGGTTTTTGTTATATTTGGAGTGATTACAGAAAAAACAGGAAAAAATAAAAAATTAAAAGAGGCTGAAGAATATTTATCTTCTCCAGCCTCTTTTTTAAAAAGTATTGAACTTTATCCGACTTATTCTCCTACCTTTGGTAGTTTCGCAAGAGATTCTTTTATCTTCTCTTCAGGGTAAGTAAAATCTTCAATCTTGCCGTCAAGATAAGCCTCATATGCGCCTAAGTCGAGATGACCATGGCCGCTGAAATTAAACACTATCGTCTTTTTTTCTCCGCTTTCTTTGCATTTCAGTGCCTCATCTATTGCCACCCCGATCGCATGGGTTGTTTCCGGCGCCGGAATTATCCCTTCAGTTTTAGCAAAGATAATGCCTGCATTAAAGACTTTAGTCTGCGGCACTGCGACTGCTTCAATTATGTCTTCATTTTTCAGCAAACTTATCTGTGGCGCCATACCATGGTATCTTAGCCCCCCTGCGTGTATTCCAGCCGGGACAAAATCATGTCCCAAGGTGTACATCTTTGCAATTGGCGCCATTTTTGCGGTATCTCCATAATCATAAGCAAATGGCCCTTTTGTAAGTGTGGGGCATGCGTCAGGTTCAACGGCTACTATTCTTATATTCCGGCCTTTCGCCTTGTCGGAAACAAATGGAAATGAAAATCCTCCGAAGTTGCTCCCCCCTCCTACACAACCTATAAGAATATCCGGCGCATCACCGGCAATTTCAAGCTGTTTTTTAGTCTCAAGCCCGACAATTGTCTGATGGAGCAAAACATGGTTTAAAACACTTCCCAGAGAGTATTTTGTGTGTCCGCCGCTTTTAACTGCATCTTCGACTGCTTCGCTTATTGCTATGCCCAGTGAGCCTGGCGAATTCGGGTCCTGTGCAAGTATTGCTCTTCCCGCGTCAGTTCTGTCTGTTGGTGACGGGAAAACCTCAGCTCCCCACATTCTCATCATCGTTTTTCTGTATGGTTTCTGTTCATAGCTTACTTTTACCATGTAAACAGTCACCTCAAGCCCGAAAAGATTGCCGGCAAAAGAAAGCGCGCTTCCCCACTGGCCTGCCCCTGTTTCGGTGGCGAGTCTTTTAGTGCCCTCCTTTTTATTGTAATAAGCCTGAGCGACTGCCGTATTTGGCTTGTGGCTTCCCGCAGGGCTGACACTTTCATTTTTATAATAGATCTTTGCAGGTGTCCCAAGATAT
>MWAX01000102.1 GCA_002068775.1 Actinobacteria bacterium ADurb.Bin346
GCCTCTGGGACCGATTATCAAAACGGGCATTCCCCCCTGCTCCCCGTATATTGCCATATCACAGGATATTGCAGCACCTTTAAAAACAGGTTCTTTTTTGATAAACCGTCTGTAGACATCTGCAAATCGTTTTACAATTTCATCGCTGCTTTCTGTCTCCCATGGTTTTACATAATGAAAAGCAGGTTTGATTTCAATATTGAAACATTTAAGGATAGTGTCATTGTTAAAATGCTCTGACCAGAATTTATTAAAATGCTCATAGAAAGATTTCTCGTCTGTTCCGGGGTAAGACCATACAACCCAGGATATCTTTACTGAATGGGGACTTCCCAACTGGGTAAAGCCGTCTGCGTATGTTTTAGAATCAATATCCCATAAAAGAAGCTTCAAAGCGCCTTCAGGTTTCTTAAATAATCTGTGGCTGTTTATAGAATCCCAGTAATATTCCCAATCCCTGAATAGATCTATTACTCTTGCTGCCCCCTCAATGGGATTTGCAATCCTGTTTCCAAGAAAAGGCATGCCCGGATCGCCACGGACTATTATTTCCCCTAAAAAAGCTCCCTGACATGCAGAGCACACATCCATCATCGTTGGCTCTGCCAGAATGGCAAGATCGGCATTATGACCTCTTAACCTGGATGCAAGAGTGCCGTTTCCTCCTGCAAACTCTTCATCTACGACACTTTCAAAGATAATGTCGCCTGATGGTTTAAAACCGGTTTCTTTCAGTATTCTAATTGCCCAGTACTCTGCAGCCATCCCGCCTTTCATGTCCACTGCACCTCTGCCATAAAGCCTGCCCTCTATTTCAATTGGGTCATAAGGACGGGTGATCTTCCAATTATCAGGCTCAAAGGGCGCCACATCAACATGGCTGCTAAACAGCAGTGATTTTCCTTTTCCTGTGCCTTTCCATAAAGCCACGACATTATTGCGGCCATTGCTGTAATCACGGCCTGAAAGCCAGGAAGGATTATTTTCTATGTCTTGAATGTCATTAGGCAAAAAAACATCCGTCACTAAGCCGATTTTTTTGCATTCCTTTTCAATGAAATCCTGAGCATCCTTTTCATATCCTTTCGGAAACCTGTTTTCACTCGGAAAACGAATAATTGCTTTTAGCCATTCAATTATTTCTCTTTTCCTGGCAGATATTTCTACAGCAAGCAGCTCATCGCTTATTGCATGCGGCTTTTTTGGATTTTTATTGACCGTTAACATTTTTTATAAGATATCGATTTTTTTTAATTTCTCATGTGTTTGCAGGAATACAGCTAAAGCTCTATGATTTCACGTCTGTATTTCGTAAGCTCCCTGATGCCGTCCTCTGTTACTAATACGCCGTCCTCATATCTTAATCCATTTTTGCCGTCTGACAGCCATATGTCAATATTAAAAAGCATCCCCGGTACGATTTCAAAACTATTATCTCTTGCCAGCCAGAATCCTTCAACCTCCGAGCTCCCGGTGCCGTGCGCAGGGCCGTAAAGAGTGAAATCTTCATAATGATACTTTGACAATATATTGTAATAACCTTCAAAAACTTTTGTTGACTGCACGCCGGGTCTTATATTACTCAGGGCAAAATTCATTGCTTCAAGGGCAACTTCCATGAGTTTTTTTGCTGACGCGGGCGCACTGCCGATTGAAAAAGGCCTGCACATGTTTCCGCAATATCCCATATATTTAGCCCCAATGGTAAGCTGGACAATTTCATTTTTCTCAATTTTTTTATCTGTTGAGCGGCACAGAGAAAGTCTTGAATTGTCACCAGAGCAAACCCATGCGGGATAAGGAGTGCCTTCAGCTCCCATTAAAACCATTTTCGCTCTTGCGATTGCTTCGATTTCCCACTCTGCCATTCCGGGTTTTGCTGACTCAAGAGCCTCTTTTAAAGATTCCTCCGTTATCCTGTAGGCTTCCATAATGTATGGTATTTCATTTTCCACTTTTATTTTCTGCACATTAAGCAATAAATCATCCGCCGGCATAAGCTCAGGGTTTTGTGCTGCAACTTTAAGCTCTTCAAATAAAATATGTGGAAATATATTCCAGTTTCCAATGCCTATTCTTTTTGGTCTATCTTTGCAGACCTTTGATATGATTTCCTTAAAACCCATTTCAGTCACTGCCGGGACCCACTGCGGTGCTGATGTTTCAACCAGAAGCGGGTTTATATAAATTGAGGGCACTTTTGCAAATTTTTTTGCAAATTCATAGGATTCAGGCCCGCCGGTAAGAAGAGCAGCGTTGCCACTTGCAGGTATAAGCACAGCAGCAAAATCAAAAAACGGCCAGAAACCTGTAAGATAACGCGAAGAAGCTGATTCACATTCGCTGCTGTATCCGACAAAAAGATCGATTTTGTTTTTTACAAGTTCTTCCTGAAGCTTTGTCACTCTTCGGGAATATTCCTCAGATGCGATTGCTGGTAATCTCATTATTAGACCTCCATAAATTATTGATTATGCTTTTTATTTAATAAAATTTTTTATTTAAATTCTTTTATTAAATTGAACTGTCATTTAATTAAAACTATCAAATAGCTGTGTTTACAACTATTTGAGATAAAAGCTCTTTATACGCAACTTACTGCTGTCGCTCTGCACGGAAAAAGTCTAGAATATTATTACTCTGTTTTCCATGGCGGATTTTTCTGCCATTCTCATTGCATGCACAACATCTCTTGATTCCTGTGGCGTGATTATATCCGGTTTACGGTTTTCAAGAATACATTTAAGAAAATATTCCATCTCTTCTCTTAAATATCCTCTCCGCATATTATGCACCTTTGGCCAGTAGGTGGACTGAGGAAAACTTAATCCTTTCTTTGTAAGCACAGAATAATTACGCCCGGAGTTGTCAATATCTATCACGCCTTCGGTACCGACTATTTCCATTTTTGCGTCAATGGCATACGGGACATTGTCCGGCAGGCTCCAGATATTTTCAATAATAGCAAAACTGTTGTCGTCAAGCCGGAACATAGCCCAGGCAATATCATCAAATTTGAATTCAGGCCTTGTATTTGCTGTCTGCGCATATACGGATTTTGGTTTTGCCCCTGTGTACCAAAGCATGAGGTCAAAGTCATGGATGCCATCTCCAAAAAGTGCGCTGATTTTATTAAGCGAGCTTTCAGTTACCCATTTTGCAAGATTTCTCTTGGCATGAATTGATATTATTCTGCCAATGTTTCCGGCAGCAATTTCTTCTTTCGCAAGAGCATAAGCGGTGTCAAATCTGCAAATATGGCCAACCATAAAAAACTTGTCTGTGCTTTTCAGCGCATCCATTATCATGTCACATTCTTCAACTGTGTTTGCCATCGGTTTTTCAAGAAAAACATGCTTTCCGGCTTTAATGGCGTCAACTGCAGGCTTTGCGTGATCCTGGACATGTGTCACAACAGAAACTACGTCTATATCTTTGTCTGCAAGCATGTCTTTATAATCTGTAAATTTCTTGCTCACTTTATATTTGGCAGCAATACTGTCCAGATGCTCTTTTCGCCTGGTACAAACCGCTGTCACTTCCGCATAAGGAATTGACTGATAAGTATCAATATGATGCTCTCCGAACCAGCCAAGGCCTATTACGCCAACTCTTATTTTTTCCAATTTCATTACCTCCAATCATTTTTTTATTTTTATCTGTAAGTTCTAAATTATTTGCGCACTTTCAATTCTGCCTGATCAGTATTTATATGGTAATTAATACATATCTATACCTGCCATTAATACCCGACAGTTTCCCAGCACTCAAATGGTGCAGCCACCTCTTCGCTTACATACACCTGTGTTTTAAGTATCTGAAAAATCGAGCTTGGAACATAAGGAGTAACAGGTCCAAGCAAAATAAGCCTTGAAATCATTCTCTGCCAGGATACAAATGTCCCCATTGTCTGCAGGGAATGAAGCTCTATTCTTTCCCTGGAGCGAACTACGTCTGCCGGTCCAATAGTTGCCGCTTTCGGGGGAACATTGGCTATATCACCTGACTGGCCAAACACTCCATGCAGTGAATTCTGGCATATTGTCAGCGGATGCAGTGTCACTATCTTTGCATCCTGCTTTAAATAATCTTCAATGCTGTCTGTCAGGAATTCTTCACTAGGGTCTACAAATGCTATGTGGCCAGCCCATCCGGGGCTTGAGTAACACACGTCTGCGCCACCTTCGCCGGTCTCAGTTATCATTTTAGAATAATCTTTAAAGTTTTCTTTTGTCGGGTAAAATACATTGCTTTCCGGCATGCGAAGCCCGGGGTCGATCTGATAAACAAAATATTTAAGCATGGAATTTGAAAAACTGGCTTTATATGTCACTGGAGCAATATTTCCATCCTGGTCAGCCCACTCATCCATTGCAAATATGTAGACATTTCTGCAGTTGACTTTGTGATAATTTATGAGCTCTGCCACTGGTATATATGTTTCCGGTTCCGGGTTTCCCAGAATAAGCACCTGTTTTCTGTCCTGTTCATCGGACATTTTTATCCTTGTAAAAATGTCTCCAATTATTATCGGATGCGGATTTTTTATGACTTTGATATTCATTTTTTCATTGGAATATTTTTCAAGGTCCTTGCCATGCACAGTCCTGACTTTGTCCAGGATTTTTTTGTCCTTAAATGGCACAAAAGATGCAGGCTCAAAAACAAATTCACTCATTTTCTTACTCCTTTTTTATTGCTTTTCTGTTAAATACTGCTTTACCCATGACAATGGTTATTTCTGTTTCAAAATTTTTATTAAGAATTACAATATCGGCATCTTTACCGGAGGCCAGACTTCCTTTAATATTATCAATGCCGATGCATTTAGCGGGATTATAAGTCGCCATTTGCATGGCATTCTCCAGTGAAACCCCTGCTTTAATTATCATATTTTTAACAGCTCTGTCCATTGTCAATACACTCCCTGCAAGCGTTCCGTCTTTAAGAATGGCTTTTGTCCTGCTGGCTGAGACCTCCTGTCCGCCCAGGTCATATTTTCCGGGCGGCAGGCCTGCCGCTCTTATTGCATCTGTGATTAACACTACATTTTCTTTTTCTTTTGCATTGACAATAAGCCTCATGACTGCAGGATGGACATGTATCCCGTCCGCAATTAACTCAACAGTTAGCTCTTTAAATGTAAGGGCTGCACCAGCTGCCCCTGGTTTTCTGTGGTGCAAGCCCGTCATTGCATTAAAAGTGTGGGTAATATGCCGCAGTCCCAGCTTTACTGCAGCTTCGATCTGTTCAAAAGTTGCATTTGTATGCCCTGCTGAAACAACAATATTATTTTCACAAAGCCAGCATATAAGTTCATCAGAGCCGGGTAATTCAGGCGCAAGTGTCACTATTTTTATAAAACCGCCGGATATTTCCTGGAATTTTCTCATCAGACGGATGTCTGGCGGTATTATGTGCTCTTTATTCTGAGCGCCCTTCATTTCTTCGTTTATAAACGGACCTTCAAGATGTATGCCGATAACCTGTGCCCCATTTGTACCCTTTTTATGCGCCTCTTTTAAAGAAACGAGACTTCTGAATATATCATCTTTTGACATAGTCATCGTCGCAGCAAGAAATGATGTCGTGCCGTACCTGCAGTGCGTTGATGCAATTATATTAACAGCATCTGTGCTGCCATCCATTGAATCGGCACCTCCGCCTCCATGGGCATGCAGATCTATAAAGCCGGGTACAATATAGCCTCCGCCGGCATCTAAAGCATTCACTTTTTCCGGGAACTTATTTTCTTTTAAAGCAATGGACAATATCTTACCGTCCCGAGTGTGAATCGCATGCCCTTTAAGGCTTTCAAATGGTGTGATAATTTTACCATTATAAATATAAAGGTCTTCCATTTTCGCTTCCCTGATTTTTTAATTGCGGCAGGCTTGCGGCTGCAATGGACTGGCCGACCCTGCGGTTTTTTTCATCCGGCAGATTTATGCTGATACTGTCATAAAGTTCCGGGAACTCTTTTTTAAGGATTTTTTTAGCCTCATTTAATATTATCATTCCGCCTTCCCCGGATGTTACCCTGCCCAGGACAAGTACTGTCTCAATTTTGTAAAAAATGGAATAATATGCAAGCGCGTATCCAAAATAACTCCCGATGGTAGTAAAAATCTTTTCTGCCCTGTAATCCTTTTTTTTCATGATTTCCTGAACGAAGCTAAGTTTTTGTGCCGGTGTAAGCCCAGTCTCCATTTCTATTCCCGCACTATTTGCAAGCCTTATCACTGCCTGCTGTGAAAAATACTGGACTCCGCACCCTGTGTCACCCGACCACTCATCTTTTGCAGCAGCCTGGTTAAAATCCACAGGCACAAATGCAAGCTCATTTATCCAGGGGTTAAATCCGCCATTTTTATTGACATAACCTCCGGCTTCACTTGAGCCCATGGAAATTCCAAGAACTGCATTTTTACCAAGCGACATCGAACCGGCCAAAGCCGTGACTTCACCATCGTTAATTATAGTAAGGGGTACATTCCACTCTTTCTGCACCCTGAGGAAGAGATTTTTTACTTTTTCTTCAAATAAAATCCTTGGCACGCTTCTGAAAAGTGATGCTATCATAACCCTGTTATTTATATATATACCGGCAGAGCTTCCGCCTATTGCATCAACCCTGGGCATATGCGCTGCTGCCTGCCTGAGCATGGACATGATTTCATTATAATGATACTCCGGGTCCGGTTGCTGGCCGGGATTCCATACCACTTCTTCTGAAAATACTGGTTTGCCATCTATTACTGCGCTGACTTTCCTGTCGCTCGCTCCCAAGTCAAAGCCTATCCTGCAACCGTCAAGATGTCTTCCGATTTTTGCTGATTTCTCTACAGCCTGCGGTGTTTTGTCCAATTTTCCATAATTGACTTCGAATGCTCTTTCATATATCTGTGACATTATATCTGCATCAAAGGAACGCCTGCCTTTTTTAGAATAAAGGTTTTTAATATGCTCTCCTGCGGCAGCTGATCCTCCTATGTACACTTTATAGCCCCCATATATCCATAGCAATGTCTTGACAATCTGTTCAATGTAGTAGAGGCTCTCCTGCTCAAAGCAATGCTCTCCTGTAATAATGCTTGTATTATGAACAAGAGTGTTTTCTTCATCCTTTATTATGGCAATGGAAACCGGTGCTCTCTTTTTTGAGTTTTGTATCTTTTTAAGATAATTGCTTACCCATATTGCTGCAGGGCAAAAATATTTATCCAGCGGAAGTGGTCTTAAAAGTTCAGGAGATAAAATGTTTTTATTATTAGATTCATCCATTGTGATATAAAGTTTAAAACTTACAGTTATTAAATTTATATGTATATGTTTTATAATACCGTATTTTTATTAAGATTCAACAATGATATTTTTTTGCTGTTATTTTTTTCAGCTATAATATAATTATTATAATTATAATTATAATATTTATAGAAAAATTCTTATTCAGGGTGATGACTGAAAATATAGAAAAAGATAAAAAAAGACGGCAGCTGTATGTATTGCTCGGTGAGCTTCCTTCATTTTCCAGGAAAATAACGGCAAAAAAACTGCGCTCAACCAAAAAATCGACTTATATTCTTGAAGAACTGCTGCTGGACCTTAACGGCCTGGAAGAAGTCCCTGCTTATTTTATCAAACCTCGCTCTGCAGCAAATAAGAAGTATCCTGTAGTTCTTTATAATCACTCCCACGGAGGAAATTATCTTCTGGGTAAAGATGAACTTATAAAAGGCAATGTTTATCTTCAAAATCCTCCATATGCTGATGTGCTGGCAGAAAAAGGCTACGCTTCCCTTTGCATTGACTGCTGGGCTTTTGGCAAAAGACAGGGCAGGACAGAAAGTGAAATATTCAAATACATGCTCTGGAACGGCCAGGTCATGTGGGGCATGATGGTATATGACAGCATAAGGGCAATAGATTATTTACATTTTAGAGATGATATTGACACTGGCCGCATTGCAGCCATGGGCATTTCAATGGGAAGCACTATGTCCTGGTGGCTCGCAGCTCTTGATACAAGAATTAAAGTCTGCATAGATATGTGCTGCCTTACTGAATATAAATATATTATAGATAATAAAGGCCTTGACTTGCATGGAATTTATTACTATGTGCCGGGTTTATTAAAATATTTTACTGCGGCACAAATAAATGCTTTGATTTCACCAAGGCCGCACCTTGCCCTCGAAGGCAGACATGATCCTTTAACGCCTGTTGAAGGATTATACAAAATAGACAAAGAATTAAAGATTGTTTATAAAAAAGACAATGCCCCGGCAGATGCTTGGACTATGAAAATTTATGATACCGGCCACAATGAGACGCCTGAAATGCGGAAAGAAATATTATCTTTTCTAAAGAAATGGCTTTAGACCTTAAAATATTAATTTTTTTTAAGGCTGTCTTTTAAGAACGTACCCAAATATTCTCCGGGAATGCCAAAAACAGTTTTCCTCCGGCAGCGATCACAACTGCTGCAGGGCTGATGCCTCATTGTTTCTTTTTTCCTGAAACTTTGACGAAGCTCCTGCATGGCTTTGTTATTAAAAATGTCTTTGATAAAATCAGTTTTTACATCCCCCAGCCGGATATTGCCATAGAAGTCCTGTGGACAGGCAAAAACTTCGCCGTCATAAAAAATCGTAAGGGCATACCATGGAAAAGTACAGGCTGTAAAAGAATTGCAGTAAAAGCCTTCTATCCTGGCTTTTTTGCCATTTATTTTAAGGGATCCTCCCCAATTGTGCGGAGTCCTTATTATAAATTTATCCAGGGGCAATCCTTCAAATTTTTTTAAAAAATCTTTTTTAAGCTCTGTAAACTGCTCCCTGCTCAGCTCTTCATCATATTCCATTATCTGCAGCTGCGCAAAAGGAAGATTTGAGCCTAGCCTTTTTTTTATTTGAAGAAAGCCTGTAATGTTTTCAAGCGATTTTTTATAAGATGCACCTATCCTGTTTTTTTCATAAGTGGCATCTGTGTAGCCGTCAAACGAAAAAGAAATAAGGTTAAGTTTTGCCTTTATAAGTTTTTCTGAAAGTTCTGAATTTAAAAGAGTGGCGTTTGTGTGAAGGCGTGTTTTTATATTATTCCGGGTAGCATATCCTATCATTTCAACAATTTCAGGATTTAGCAGTGGCTCTCCCCTGTGAAAAAGATTTATGTCAAATATATAGCCTTTTGATTCATCTATAATCTTTCTGTACAATATAAAATTCATATCTCCTTTTGCATTCTCCGGTAAATCCCGGTTTATACAAAGTCTGCATTTTAAATTACATCTTGAGGAAGCCTCGATCCATAAGCGGACAGGCTTGTAATTGACCTTCTGCTTTTTTAGCAGGAAAGAAAAATATATTAAAAACAATCGTGCAAGATATCTTATTTTTTTCATTTTCTGCTTTTTATAACTCTTGCCGGTATCCCTACAGCAATTGAAAATGGAGGAATATCCGAGTTCACCACCGCAGAAGCCCCTATTATTGTGTCATTTCCTATATTAACTCCATCAAAAACAGTGGATTTAACCCCAAACCAGCAGTTATCGCCAATGTTTATTCCCTGGCTCCTTCCAGCCTGCTCTATTATCGGTTTATCTGTGACATTATAAGTGTGATCGCCGGCAACAAAAAAGACATAGGCTGAAATCAGGTTATTCTTCCCGATATTCAGGTCATTTGCACTGCAAAGCTCGGAATTAAACCCGATATTGGTATTTTCTTCAATAGTGATGTTGCCCTCCTTGCAGATTATTATTGTGTTCCTGCCTATAAATACTCCATCTTTAATAACTATTCCGGTATTGCTTGTCCCTTTTGCATCCAGCATGCAGTTATCATCTATTACCACATTGTTTCCAATGACAATCTTATGCGGGTGCCGCACTGTAATATTTCTGCCGAAGCTTACGCCTTTGCCGACTTTTTTAAATAAAAACCTGTAAAAAATTCCTCTTAAAAATATTCCGATCGCTCCCGGGCAATAAGCGAACATACAGGTGAGAAATTCATATTTAAGGAATGCGCCCAGGCCTTTTTTTCCAACAATGA
>MWAX01000103.1 GCA_002068775.1 Actinobacteria bacterium ADurb.Bin346
TATCCGGATGAGGTCTATTCAAGGATTGCAGATATCTGTAAAAAAAGGGAGATGCTTCTTGTAGTTGATGAGATCCTAACAGGCATGGGCAGAACAGGCAGGATGTTCTGCTGCGAGCATTACGGCCTTGTCCCGGATGTGATAACCCTGGGCAAAGGAGTTGGTGGAGGCTTTCCGGTGAGCGCTTTTGCAGTTAAGGAAGAATACTCATGGGCACTTGATAAAGCATCAGCTTCAACAACATACGGTGGGAATCCTATGGCATGCGCAGCAGGGCTTGCGACACTGGAAGTAATTGAAGAGGAAAAAATACTTGACAATGTCAATAAGACCGGGCAGTTTATAATGAAATTGCTTAAAAAGCTTAAAGATAACCATCCAATAGTGGGTGAAGTGAGGGGCAAAGGCCTGCTGCTTGCAATCGACCTTGTAAAAGGCAAAGGCAGCAATGAGGCATTCAATGAAGCAGGAAAGCTGGTTTATGAGAAGGCATTTTCAAAAGGCCTTGCATGGATCCCTGCAGGAAACATACTGCGGCTTGCGCCGCCGCTTACAATAACTGAAGAGCTTGCAGAAACAGCTGTTAATATAATAGATGAAGCTATTACAGAGACAGAGAGGCACTTAGGTATTAGCTGAAAAATAAGGGTGGTTTCAGCGCAGCTTCCAGGAAAAAATAATGATTTTTTTAAAATGGAGGTCTATATGCAAACAGGATATAAAAGAAACTTCGAGCCTTTAAAGATACTCACTGACAGCCAGGTGGAGCAGATACACTCTGCAACACTGAATGTGCTTGAAGAAGTTGGGTTTAAGTATGAATCAGGAAAAGCCTTAAAATTGCTTGAAGACAAAGGCTGCAACATAGACTACGATAAAATGGTTGCAAAAATACCCCCAAGCCTTGTCGAATGGGCAATATCAAAAACTCCGTCAAGTTTTTATCTTAAAGCGAGAGATGAACAAAAAAGCATAAGGATAGGCGCAAATACCCTTTATTTTATGAACTCAACAGGCGCAAGACATGTAAATGTAGATACCGGAATGGTGACGATGGCGACCCTTGAGCAGAATAACCTGGCAGTAACAGTGTCTGACTCTCTTGAATCAGTGCACGTTTTTCCGTCCTATACCCCTTACTTTGAAATAGAAGGCGTGCCGCCCGTTATGTCATGCCCGGTATCATGCGCCCAGCGCCACCGGTTCTCTTCCAAGCCAAACAGGGGAGCCCAGCCCACAGACTCGTTTATATGGGAGACTCAAATAGCTCAGGCAGTCGGCGCCCAGCTTATGGGCTGCGTTGAAGGGGCAGCACCCTTATCACTTGCAGAAGACCCATGCAATGCAGCTTTTTACTATCTTGAAGCAGGATTTCCAATATACATAGCTTCAGGCTCCATAATGGGCGGCTCACACCCGATAACAGTTGCGGGTGCATCAGTCAGCCACAATGCAGAGCTTCTTGCAATAATTGTGCTTCTTCAGTCTATAAAGCCCGGCTGTGGAATAATTGCAAATAACTTTGTGTCTGCAATGAACATGTCTACAGGCGACTTAAACTTTGGAACAGCTGCCATTGCCCTTCACCAGATGGCCTACAACCAGATATGGCACTCCTTCTATAAGATACCAGTAAATAACACAGGCTCAGCCTTTTCCAATTCTAAGCTTATTGATTATCAGCTTGGAGCTGAAAAGCTTCCTCTTGCCACAGCATCAGCCCTATCGGGCGCTAATATGATAGTGCTTCACGGAGGAGTGACAGCAGAGCTTGCCTATAACCCTATCCTTGCAATAATTGACGATGATATTGCAAAGACTCTGGGTAAAATGGTTGAGGGCTTTTCTGTAAATGATGACACAATAGGCCTTGATATAATTAAAAGCGTTGGCTCAGACGGTACTTTTCTTAACACAAAGCAGACAAGGACTCTTTGGAAAAGTGAGGACTATATGCCAAAAATATTTGATAAGTCATCATATCAGGAATGGCTTGGAAGCGGCAGAAAAACAATCATCAATAAGGCAAAAGAAAGATATGAGGAAATAGTTGCAACCTATAAGCCAACGCCCCTTACAGCGCAGCAGGACAATGAAATAGAGAGGATATTAAAAGAAGCTGAAAGTTATTACAGGAAGAAAGGCCTGCTTTAAATATGGATACTAAAATTAAGTTCGACAGTTATGCCGGACAATGCGATAAAAACAGGTTCATAGCAGCACTCAGACACCAGCCTGTTGACAGAGTTCCAAATTTTGAAGTGCTGATCGAAGACATGCATGTAGAAAAAATTCTGGGGCGATATGCAGGAAATATACTTGCAATCGGCGGCGATCCTGCTAAAGACTATTTATAAGATAATTTTTATTTTATGGTTTTAAAACCTGTAGATAATTAGTTTCTGCTCATTGACAATTAAATAATTGAATGTAAATAGCTGGTAAAATTAAAGCTTGTTTGAATAGTTTTAAAAAGATGTTGATTTTTTTCATTTAAATTGTACAATATTATATAAAATTCCTTTAAATTTATACTAAATTATATATCAATTATTCTAAATTTATATATTATGGCAGAATTAGAGTTTCCTGAAGACAGGCGTGACAGAATAATAGAGATTATTAAAAAAAACAATGGCAGAATCTCGATAAAAGATCTTTTCGACCAGTTTAATATATCTCAATCTGCACTATATAAAGACCTGAATATTTTAGAAAACCGGGGTCTTGTGATTAAATCATATGGCAAACTGGCATTGAATGAATCCGAAGAAAGAAAACACAATTTTTTTCAGAATCTGCAGAAAAATGCCGGGCAGAAGAAAGCAATCGGTAAATGCGCAGCTTCAAAGGTAACTGATAATGAGACAATTTTTATGGATGGTTCGTCAACTACTTTTTATTTCTGTGAAGCATTAAAGAGAAGAAGTTTGAAGAATATCACAATTATCACCAATTCGATATTTATCCCTAGGGTATTGATAATGGAAGACAATATAAATATTATTACAGTTGGAGGCATAGTTAATAAGCTCATCGGAACAAGTGATGGTGATATCTGGGAAGCACTTGTAAAAAATACTTTCTATGCAAATAAATTTTTCTTTTCATGTTACAGTATGTCAACTGATGTTGGAGTGCTTGACCCAATTCAAAATGACGCGAGTATGAAAGCGGTTTTTGCTTTAAAATCCCAGAAAAACATCTGCCTGGTGGACAGTTCCAAATTTCAACAGTACAGTACTTTTAACTGGATCGGTCTTGACGAAATAGATGTGATTATTTCAGATACGGGAATTGAAAGTGATACTTCAAAAAAACTGATGGATAAAGGAATAGAATTAATAATAGCTGAATAAAAAGGTTTTATGCGCCTGGTTGAAAATGAAATACAGATTTTTTAGTGAATTGTGAACCAGAAAATTTAATTTAAATATATTTTAGATAGTATAAATGATAAGTTTATGCGCTAAAAGAAACAATTATAAAAAGAGTACATAATAGATAAAAACAAAAAGTCAATAAACAATAATCAAAAACAAGGAGGAAAAAATGAGTAAAGTGAAAATAGCCTTAATTACAGGGCTTGTTTTCATTGTTGCAGTGTCAATGGCTATTATTC
>MWAX01000104.1 GCA_002068775.1 Actinobacteria bacterium ADurb.Bin346
TATGGGTTTATCCTGCCCATCGCGTTGAGCATTCCCAGCCAGAAGCTGCGCTGTTTTTCGCTTGCGCATATAAAAAAATCTCCGATTGAGATCTGAAATTTAAGAAGGTCAACATTAGATTTATCTATCCTGATGCGCTCGGCAATTTTATCATTTTTAAACATTTCCAGGCTCTCGAGATTAAAAGGATTGTAAAGGTCCACTATTATCCTGCCTTTATAGTTTTTTATGAATGGAAAATAATGGAGAATGTGTCCCTGTATCAGTATTACATCAGCAACATCAAGATATCTTTTTAATGTCCTTGTGTTTTTTATGTCATAAGTAATATTCCTGATGCCTTCAAGAAGACCGATATCAATCTTATTGGGTGTGGCAAGTATCACATCTGCATGGCCTGAAATTATTTTTGCAAATTCATAAAATCTTATTCCGGGTCCGGCCATTTGCCTGCCGATAATATCATAACTTATAATAAGGATCCTGTTGATGCCCTTTTTTAATCCTATGAGTTCTTCTTCTTCCATTTGATCTCCTTGCCTTATATCTCCGCCCTGATATGCTGTTTTTCTTTGAGCCTTTTAATAATAAAGAAATTTCTAATTTTAATCATTAGATTATAAAATAAAAAAACGAAATTTAAAAAATATGCCTCAAAAAGAGGCCTGCGCTGGTCCTTTGTTGTCTGCAAACGCAGCCATTTAATTTCTGATGGTATGAATTTATTAAAAAACCTGATAAATCCGTAATTTATTATGGCACATCGTATCCTGTTTTTATGGTAATACCTGTAGAAATTATAACTGAATTTCCCGGAAGATGCGCCTTCAAAATGCTTTGCGCAGGCATTTAAATTTATATAAGGTTTCAATCCTGAAAGGTACAATTTTCTGCAGTAATCAAGCTCTTCAAAATAAGCAGGCCTGTATCCCGTGTCAAAACCTCCAAGGTCTTTAAAAACATCCATTTTTGTGGCAAACAGTGCGCCGGTCACATAATCAACAGGATAAATGCTTATTTTGTTGCCTGTGGTTTCCACAATGTGCGAGGTGATATAATTATCCTCCACTCTGCCGCCCGCATGCTGGACTTTTTTGCCTTCATAATCATATATCAGCCCTCCCGCAGCCCCGCAATCGGGCATGCAGCCAAGGGAATGTAAAAGCTCGGACAGGGTGTTTTCTTCAATGCAAAGGTCCGGATTGATAAGGATGAGGTTCTTAACATGATTTAACCCGGCATCAGGCAGGCCGTAAGGGTATTTGTAAACTGAGTAATTCACAGCACGCGCAAAGCCTGCATTTTTTACCATTTTTAATAATTTAAAATTTTTGCTGTCTGCAATGCTGAAACTGCCTGTTTTTCCGCTTATATTATCTGCAGTAAGCTCTGTTATTTTTTCTGCAGTATCGTCAGAAGAATTATTGTCGATTATTGTAAGGAACCATTTTTTATAATCCGAAGCTAATATTGAGTTGATGCAATTTTCTATATAACCACTGCTGTTATAAGTAACCACCACAATCAGTGTTTCAATATCCATTATTTGCCCGATATTTTCCTTTTTAATATTTTTAAATAACTGTAAATACGATAAACAAATCCTTTTTTTACTATTGCCTCAAGCTCGGCTATGCGCTCATCCCTGTCCCGTATCATCAGTGACTGCCTGTCAGATATGCTCTGCAGATTTTTAAGAGCTTCTTCCCTTTCAAAAGAAAAGACCTGTTTTTTGTCCGCATCCGGCGCATAAACAGGATTTTTCACCCATTCAATCAGTCTTTTTGTGGTTGCCGTAAAATTGAAATTTGCCATACCATACTTCTGGCCTTCAAGCGCGGTTTTTTTCACTGCCTTTCTGTTTTTTGAAAGCTTCAGCACCACTTCTGCAAGATCCGAGCTGTCACCTGCCTTGAAGACATAGCCTGCCTTTTCTCTCCGCATTATTTCAGTTAGCTCACAGACATTTGATGAAAGCACGCAGAGCCCAGCGCGCATCCAGTCAAGGATCCTGTTCTTGCTCCCGAGCCTGACTTCATAAATATCCTTATCTATGTTAATGCCGATGTCTGCTTCAAAATAATAATTTGGGACATCTGTCCCCGGAATCCAGCCCCGCATTATATAATTATCCCTGAATCTTGAATTGTTTATCATTGAAAGAAAACGGGGATAAGTATTTAAGTCCTGCTCTGGTATCTCGCCCCCGGTTGAAACAAATTTAACTGAAGGATCTTTTTCAAAAACTTTTTCAAGCCCCTTAAAAAGAGTGTCTATATCAGTCCATGTATTGTAGCCGCCTGTCCACAGAATAACGAAGTCCTCATTTTTTACACCATTCAGGCCTCTTATCACATTCTTCTCATGGCTGAAACTTCCTGCCGGCATTCCGCATGGGATACAGCAGGTGAATTCATATCCGGAGGTGTGTTTATTCAGCCTGCCCGCTGCCCCCAGCTCACCGATCAGCGCATACTCCTGCCTTTCAGACACACATGAAAACATATCAGCCGCTGTTATTATTGAATACTCGCTGTTCCAGTAATGGAACAGGCATCTGTCGTCATCATCCGCATAGGCTCTTGCCTGAGCTTCTGCCATGACATGTCCAAAAAGGTCTGCCCAGAAAGGCATTTTATTTGATTGGGCAAGCTTTGATGCAATATGTGAAGGATAAAAACTGCAGCCCACTATACAATCAGGAGAAAAATCCTTCAGTATTTCTTCCAGGAGATTTATGTTTTCAAAATCTTTCTTTGCAAGGATATTGTATTTAAAAACAAGACCTTTATCCGGCCTGCTCTGAGAAGAAACATTGAAATCATTCATGTAGACAGACTTAAAATCACTGTCATAAGCGGAAGGTATAGCATAATTACACACGCATACAGAGTGGCCGTTAAGAAGAAGCGGCTCAAGGAATTGCCATGTCCTTATGCCTGTCCCATAAACCTTCCGGTCATTTTCAAATGGCATAGGGCTCATGCCGAGCAATAATATTTTTTTAAATTTTTCAGGCGCTTCTTTTATCAACGGATTTTTAATCTAAAAAACTTAATAGATAAAAAGCTTGTAAGTTTGCTATGAATATTTTTTTATTATATATTTAGCTAACTATAAAAACAATAAAACGACATTCGGATAAAAATGAAAGCCGTAACAATAACCCTTATAACATTATTTGCAATTGTAGCAGTATTTTTTTCTTTTGTGCTCATAAAAAATGCAGTTTCTTCAAAAAGAGAGCAAAGCGCGCTGCCAGCTGAAAGCGCTTCTGCCACATCTGAAGAAGCTGCTTTGCCTGCTGATACATCGGCAGTAACTGAAACAGCTGCTGCCACGGAGACAACCGCCTACAGTCAGGAAGATGAAAATATCAGGGAGATAGAAATTTATCTTGATGGCGATAAAGAGACCGGCATATCAATGGGAAAAGCAGATTATGGGCTTGATTCTTTAGATGCTGCAAAGATTTATGGAGAGGATTTTTCCAAATTTGGATTTTCACTTGAATTTGATGAGGGAAATTATACATTTGAGCCAGGCACAAAACATGACCTGTATATTTACAGCTACATTCCGGCTTATGGCTGGGAATACTCAATCAGTGAAGTGTCTGTTCCGGGTGAAGAACAGCTGTCAAAAACAATAAAGATGTCCATTGACAGTATTGCGGAAAACGAAGTCCGCACAGCAGACAGCCTCAGGGAAATAAAGGTTTCCGGCTGGGCAGCAGACCTAAGTGTTACGC
>MWAX01000105.1 GCA_002068775.1 Actinobacteria bacterium ADurb.Bin346
GGCCAGCAAAACAAAAAAGCGCACCCGGTTCTGAAATTATTATATCTGCTACAGTTGCAAAACTTGCACTTACGCCACCAGTAGTCGGATTAGTAATGACACAAAAATAGGGGATCTTTGAATCATGAAGCCTGTTAATACACGACACGGTTTTTGCCATCTGCATTAATGACATAATGCCTTCCTGCATTCTTGCTCCCCCGCTGGCTGCAAATAATAAAAGCGGCATTTTCTTTTTTATGCTATTATCAGCAATTATTTTTATTCTCTCACCCACGACACTTCCCATGCTGCCGCCCATGAAATTAAAGTCCATAACTCCGATCGAGATACAATAGCCTGCAATTGTAGCCTCGCCGGCGACCATTGCTTCATTTAATCCGGATCTGACTTTGGCTTCAGAAAGTCTGTCTTTATAAGGCTTCAAATCATAAAAATCAAGAATATCAACAGAGGTGATCTCTCCTGCCATCTCTTCAAAGCTTCCCTGGTCACATACAACCTGTATTCGTTCCATTGCGCTCATATAATCATGGTAATTGCAATTGGGACATACTTTAAGATTCAGGAGGAATTCTTCGCTGTCAATATGTTTTTTGCATTTTTTGCAGATTATTTTATCTGAATCAACGATTATTTTTTTTTCATTATATTCAATCATGGCTTCCCCTGGACGATCGTCACTGGTATTTTTTAAATCCTAAGGTCACATTATGGCCGCCAAAACCCATTGAATTTGATAATGCAAAATTCACTGTTTTTCTGAGAGCTTTATTTGGCGTGAAATTCAGCGGACCACACTTTTCATCGGGGTTATCAAGGTTTATTGTAGGCGGTATAAGGCTATTTTTTATTGCCATGATTGTAGCGACAGCTTCAATAGCGCCTGCTGCCCCCAGACAATGTCCGTGCATTGATTTGGTCGAGCTGACATTCAGTCTCTTTGTATGCTCACTAAAACAGGAAGCAATTGCAGCGCTTTCAACAATGTCATTTAATGGCGTAGATGTACCATGCGCATTAAGATAATCAATCTCATCTGCAGATACCCCGCCTTCTGAAAGACAATTTTTTATACACCGGACAACATTTATGCCAGATTCTTCGAGGGCCGTCATATGAAAAGCTTCGCCACTCATCCCATATCCAAAAATCTCAGCATATATTTTTGCGCCTCTTGAAATTGCATATTCAAGGTCTTCCAATATTATCACGCCGGCACCCTCCCCCATTACAAAACCATCCCTGTCCCTGTCAAAGGGTCTTGATGCTTTTTCCGGCTGGTCATTTCTTGTGGACATTGCATTCATATTTGAAAATCCGGCTATGCCCAGCGGTGTTATTGCAGCTTCTGCTCCTCCGGTGATCATAACCTTTGCTGCCCCTCTTTTTATTATTTCGTAAGCATCCCCGATTGAATTTGAACCTGCAGCGCAGGCTGTTGTCACTGTGCTTACCGGACCTTTTGCGCCGGAAAAAATTGATGCCTGAGCCGCTGCCATATTGCAGATTATCATTGGGATTAAAAAAGGGCTCACTCTGTCGGCTCCCCTCTCAAGAAGCGTCTGATGCTGGGCTTCCAGAGTAAGCAGTCCCCCAATTCCGCTTCCTATGAACACACCGGTGTCATTTTCATTTGAGGAATCTATTTTAAGCTCCGCATCTTCCAAAGCAAGCAATGTTGCAGCAACACCAAATTGAGCAAATCTGTCCATCCTTTTTGCTGTTTTGAATTCCATGAAGTTTGAAGGATCAAAATCCTTAACCTGCGCAGCTATTTTTGAACCATGCTTTGAAGTATCAAAAGTGTCGATTAAACTGACTCCTGGTTTTCCCCCTGCAAGGCTATCCCAGAAATCTTTTAAGCCTATACCTATGGCAGAAATAACACTCATTCCTGTGACTACAACTCTTTTTAAACTGGACTCACTTTCTATCATATGTTTTGCGCTCCTGTAAATAATCGATTTTTATATTCCCATTCCTCCATCAATACTTAAAACCGTGCCTGTTATATACTCCGCTTCCGGGCCGGCAAGAAAAACTACAGCACTTGCAACATCGCCAGGCAGTCCCAGTTTACCAGAAGGTATGCTCGAAACCAGTTTCTCTTTTATTTTTTCATCAAGTTTTGCTGTCATTTCAGTCTCAATATAGCCTGGAGCTATAGCGTTGACATTTATATTTCTGCTCGATACTTCACGCGCCAGTGATTTTGTCAGCCCGATAAGGCCTGCTTTTGACGCAGAATAATTGCATTGTCCGGCATTCCCTCTTACGCCGACAATGGAAGAAATATTGATTATTCTTCCGGCTCTTTTCTTCAACATATGCTTTACTGCCTGCTTTGAACAGATAAAAGCTCCAGTCAGGTTAATGTCAAGCACTTTTTTCCAGTCATCAAGACTCATTCTAATAATAAGATTGTCAAGAGTGATGCCTGCATTATTTACAAGTACATCGATAGATCCGTATTTTTCTGCAATGCTTTCCATTGCTTCTGCAGTCTGTTCTTCATCAGCAACATTTACTTCAAAAAAGACGATTTTTTCTTTTCCGTATTTTTTGGAAAGTTCGCCTGTCGTTTCAGCTCCCCTTTCCTCATTAATATCAAAAATGCACACAGTTGCGCCTTCATAAAGCATTGACTCAGTTATTTTTTTGCCTATGCCCGCAGCTCCTCCTGTTACTATGCATACTTTATTTTCAAGTTTTTTCATTTATTATTTTCCTCTCATAAAATATAAAAAGATATCTCGCTTTATGCATTTTTCTTATGCGTTTTTATAATTACATATTGCTTTTGATTTTTACAGGCTGCTTAAATATTGCTTAAGATTATCCATATCTGACGGAGTGTCAGTGCATAAAATATTCAGATCTTCCCTTCCCATTTTAATAGCAATCCGCTTTACCAGACCTGAAAGGGTTTTTCCGGGTCCTATTTCAATAAATGTATCGATTTCCGGAAGGAGTAAATTTTCAATTGTATCCACCCATTTAACCGGATGCGTAAGCTGGTTTACGAGAGTATTTCTGATCTGATTGCTGTTTATTTTCAATACTTCGGTTGAAGAAAAGAAATCCATGTTTAACTTTTTAAAAACCGGAAGATCATTATCAATAAACTTGCCGAGTACTTCTGAGACTGGCTGCATCAGCGGGCAATGCGATGCTACGCTGACTTTAAGCGGAAGCACCTTTTTTGCCCCCCTGTTTTTTATCTCCTCAGATGCTTTTAAAACATCTTTCAAGTAACCGCTTATAACAATCTGCGAGTAATCATTATAATTGGCAATAAATACACTGCCTTTATAATTATCAAGCACATCTGATATCGTTTCGATATCAGAACCGATAATCGCAGCCATCTGCATTTCTTTTGATTCATTCCTGATGACTTTATCCTGCATTATTATGGAATTATCCTGCCTGCTGCCTGAAACCGAAGCCATCAGTTTCCCACGGTATGAGACAAGCTCTGCGCCTATTTCAAAATCAAAGGCGCCACAACTGTAAAGAGCGCTGTAATCGCCCAGGCTATGGCCTGTTGCTGCAAATAATTTTATTGACGGCAATTTACAATTATTAAAAATATAGTCATTAAAAACACTTGAGATTGTATATATTAAAATCTGGCTGTATTCTGTTTTATCTATGAGATTGCCTTTTCCATTTTCATTTTTTAAAATGCTTAACAGGTCTTCGCCAAAGATTCTGCTGGCATCATGGATATACTTGTAATAATCCTTATTGCATTCCAGAAAATCAAGGCCCATTCCAATATATTGTGAGCCCTGTCCGGGAAACATCAGTATAATATTTTTAACAGGGTCATTTTCCTTACTGTGGCAGTTGTCCTGCGCTGCAATAAGAATATTTTTTTCATCAGTAAATATTTGATTATTTTTCGGCATTTTATCTTTCAGTATTATGATCTGTTATTTAAACAATCTGCTTTTTAAGATTAATTCAAAGTTTAATCAATGCAAACATTGCTTCTGCGCTGCAGGCAAGCTCTCCATCTACTGAAGCGCTACCTTTTGCCTTTCCTATATTTCTCCTGAATTCTGTTATCTCTACTTCTATTATCAGTTTATCGCCCGGTTTTACAATTCTTTTAAAACGCGCTTTATCAATACCTGCAAAAAGCACTATTTTACCTTTATTTTCCGGAAGAATAAGCACTGATATTGCGCCCGCCTGAGCTATTGCTTCCACCAGCAATACACCCGGCATGATTGGATTTTGTGGAAAATGTCCTTCAAAATAATATTCTTCAGCCCTGACATGCTTTACAGCTTTTATTTTCTTGCCCGGCTCAATGTCAATCACTTCATCTATCAGAAGAAAAGGCTCTCTGTGCGGTATAATTTTTTCAATATCTTTCTTTAAAAGCCTGCCCAATATTTTACCCTTCCTGTTACTGCTCTTTCTGTTACAGCTCTTCATGTTGCTGCTCTTCTGTTACCTGCACTGCTGATGCTTTATGCTTTTTTGTTAGACGTGATGCATTATATTATAGTTTCATTAAGCCGGACTTCTTTGCGGTTATGGAAAACAAAGTAAAATGATTATAAGATTATAAGAGTTATTAAAAATATCAGTAGTCTGATTAATAAACAAAAATTTAAAATCTTAGTTTAATTATTTTTATATATTATGGAAAATACTGACATTATAGATCCTCTATTAATAAATAATAATCTTGAAACATCCTTTACCGGCAGGAATCTAATCGTATTTAAAACAATAGATTCAACAAACAATTATGCTTTTACGCTTGCCAGGCAATATATAGCCAGCGGAAAAAAGGATGAGGAGGATAAATTAAACGGGACAGTAATAGTATCCGACAGGCAAACATCAGGCAGGGGAAGATTTGAAAAAAAATGGTTTTCTCCTCCAGGTGGTTTATGGTTTTCAATTATCCTTAAACCATCAGCCTCTTTGCATAAGATCCAGAATATTACTCTACTGGCTGCAGCAGCCATAGCGCAGGTATTGAATGAATGTTATAAAGTTGATGTAAGAATAAAGTGGCCAAATGATATCTATTATAATCAAAAGAAACTG
>MWAX01000106.1 GCA_002068775.1 Actinobacteria bacterium ADurb.Bin346
GTTGATATGCTGTCGGAAGGAAAAAGCGATGCGATAGCAGCCATACAGGGCAAAAACATAGTGGCTGTGCCGGTTGAATATGTTATGAATAATAAAAAAGGGATTGACAGGGAATTATTTAAGCTCGCGCATATATTATCTTAATGATTATCTTAATGGTGCCGAAGGTCGGGGTCGAACCGACACGGGCTTTGCAGCCCACTGGATTTTGAGTCCAGCGCGTCTGCCAGTTCCGCCACTCCGGCACATTTGAAATAATACAATTATTCTTTTCTTATATCAAGAAAAGCAAATAAAGCGCTAAAGCATTATCTGCTTAAAAAGAAAAAAGGCCTGATTCAAAATGACAGAAAAAAGAAAGGTATTGCTAGTTGACAGCAATAATATTGCATACCGTGCTTTTTATGCGCTTCCTCCGACAATTGCGACTTCAACGGGCACAATGACAAATGCAGTTTACGGCTTTACTGCAATGATTTTAAAAATCATAGGGGAGCAGAAACCGGATGCAGTGGTGTGCGCTTTTGACAGCAGGGGCCCCACTTTCCGCCATGAATTATTTGAAGAATACAAAGCGCAGCGCAAGAAAATGCCCGCAGAGCTGTCCGGGCAGATGCAGCTTATAAGGGAAGTCATGACCGCGCTGAACATAAGCACAATAGAAATACCGGGTTTTGAAGCTGATGACATAATAGCTACTATTTCAGGAAAAACTGCAAGCCTTTTCTACGATACAATCATACTGTCAGGTGACAAGGACATACTGCAATTAGTATCCGAAAATGTGAAAGTCATATCTATGAAAAAAGGTATCAGCGATACTGTTTTATACGATATCAGGGGAGTAGTCGAAAAATTTGGAGTGGAGCCGCCACAGATTAAAGATCTGCTTGCTCTGATGGGCGACGCTTCCGACAACATCCCCGGAGTACAGGGCATAGGCCCAAAAACTGCCCTTGAGCTTATCAGTCAGTTTGGAAATGTTGAATCCATTTATAAAAACATTGATAAAATAAAAAATGAAAAACTTAAAAACCTGCTGTCTTCAAAAGAAGAAAGCGCAAGGAAAAGTAAATCCCTGACTGAGCTAAACGATGGTCTTGAGATTGATATTGAAATGATTGCAGGTTTAAAGATTAAAGACTTTGACTATAAAAAGGTTGAGGATGTGTTTGATTCTCTTGAATTTAACACCCTTAAGAAGAGGGTAAAAGACATTGCTTCAATTTATGGCATAAAATCCGGGCCTGCCGCAGAGCCAGGCTCTTTTCATAGCGATATCCAGGAAAAAATTATAAAAAACAATGGGGATAAAGAAATAATAAAAATAATTGAAGGTTCCGCAGCTCAACTGGGCGTGCTTTCGGAAAGAAGCGATTTATATCTGTCTGCAGTCACATCAGGACCGGCACAGGATTATCTGATAATTGGAGATGGCGAAGCCTCATATTTTGTTTTTGACAGTAATTCTCTTCTAATGCCGGAAATCAAAACCGGAATCTCAATTCTCACAGCAAAGACTTCGCTTCAGCTTACCGGATTTGATTTAAAGCAGGCATGCAAACTGTTCAAAAAATATGAAATCGGCCTCAATGCCGGATTAATTGACCTGAAAATAATGTACCTTCTCCTGAACCCTTCAAAGACTGACGCTGCCTTTGAAGAAGTTTCTGAAAGTCTGACAGGTGAAAATACTGATTCAGTTTCCGGACTTTATGAAATAAATATCACAGACTCTCCAGACAGCATAAGCAATGCATGCGGGGAAAGCACCGGCAAGCCAGGAGCTTCCAGAGGAGATGTAAAAAATATGACGCCTGAAAACAGGCAGGAACCTCATAGCAACCAGATGTTTTTTAGCTTTGATGCCGGAAAACAGGAAGAAAAATCCGGCATTTCAGGTATTAAAGATTTTGCAGAAAATAATAAAAATTTATTTATTCAGATGACTCTCATGCCTTTAATTAAGCCGGCACTGCAGGAAAAAATTAAAAGAGAGGGGCTTGACAGGCTCTACAATGAAATAGAAGGGCCTCTCGTAAAAGTGCTTGCTGAAATTGAATTTAAAGGAGTGTGCATTGATCCCGTTTATATAAAAGAACTCATAGGCCAGTATGATCGGGATATCAGCAGCCTTACAAATGATATATTCAGCTTGTGTGATGCAAAGTTCAATATAAATTCAACGAAGCAGCTGGCGGATGTCCTTTACAAGAAGCTGAATCTTTCAGCAACAAAAAAGACAAAAACCGGATATTCTACAGATGCTGCTACTTTGTATTCAATATATGATGCGCATCCGGTCATAGAAAAAATCCTGGATTACAGGGAAAAAGTAAAACTTAAAAATACTTATCTTGACGTACTGCCCACTCTCGTGGACCCTGTGGACGGAAGAGTGCATACGACATATAATCAGCTGGGCACAACAACTGGCAGAATAAGCTCAAATAACCCTAACCTGCAGAATATCCCGGTAAGGACGGACCTCGGCCGCCAGATAAGAAAAGCATTCATCCCCGGGACAGGTTACGATATCCTGCTATCTGCAGATTATTCGCAGATAGAGCTCAGGATACTTGCGCATTTTTCCGGGGACAGCGATCTCATTGATGCTTTCAATTCAGGCCACGATATTCATACCCGCACTGCTGCAGAAATCTTTGGAGTCAGCTATAAAGATGTTGACGAGAATCTCCGGAGGAAAGCAAAAGCAATAAATTTTGGTATTATTTATGGAATGACAGAGTTCGGGCTTAAAAGCAGGCTGTCAATAACTGAGGAGGAAGCCCGTGAGTATATAAGGCTTTATTTTACACGTTACCCCGGAGTGAAGAAATATTTGAATCACCTTATTGAATCTGCATACAGGACAGGTTTCACAACTACACTGTTTGGCAGAAAAAGGTATATAAAAGAACTTGCAAGCACAAATGCAAACCTCAGGAGCCTTGGCGAGCGGCTGGCTGTAAACACTCCAATCCAGGGCAGTGCAGCGGATATAATGAAGCTGGCAACAGTCCTTCTTGACAAAAAACTCAGGCTTACCGGCACTGACAGCAATATAATCCTTCACGTGCATGATGAAATTGTGCTGGAGCTGAAGAATGAGGATGCTGATAAAGTCCGGGCAATTGTTCTTGATTCGATGGAAAACTGCATAACTCTAAAAGTCGCTCTTAAAGTGGACCTTAAGGCTGGAAAGAACTGGTACATTTAAAAGCGTTATCCTCCTGCTTATTATTGCGGGGAAAATAATGATTCTTAAAATAATCCGTTCTTTAACCATAAATTATTAATTATTTTTGAAACATGGCAATATCACAGAATGACAACACAAAATAACAATAAAAATATTTTTGAAATATTTTTGAAATATTGATTAATTATTTTATAAATGTTATATTCTTTTGGTTTTGATTTGAAAAATGGAGGGTGATTTTTTTTATAATGATTAAAAACAACAATTTTAGCAAACTGACAGATGAAAACTACATGATAAAGAATGATAATGGTGAAATGGTCCCCAATTACGATCTTACCATTATCAGTTTTAACGAGGGTGATATTTTAAAAGGGAAAGTGGTGAAGATCGATAAAGATGAAGTCCTTGTTGATGTAGGATATAAATCTGAAGGAGTAATCCCGATTGTTGAACTTTCAATAAGGAATAATGTCAAGCCGGAGGAGGTCCTTGTCATAGAAGAAGAAATTGACATTATGGTTCTCCAGAAAGAAGATCAGGATGGAAGGCTGATTCTTTCAAAGAAAAGGGCTGAGATCGAGAGAAGTTTTGACAGGATTGAAGAAATATACAGAAATGGAGAAACAGTCGAAGGCGAGGTCATAGAATGTGTAAAGGGCGGCCTTATTCTTGATATAGGCCTTCGGGGGTTTTTACCCGCTTCCCTGATAGATGTCAGAAAGACAAAAGAGCTGAATTCTTATATTGGTGAGACATGCCTCTGTAAAATAATAGAAGTTGACAGAAACAGAAATAATGTTGTTCTCTCGAGAAAAGCTATTATAGAAGACGAAAGAAAAGAACAGAGAAAAGCTGCGCTTGATAATATTGAAATAGGGCAGATAAAAAATGGCATAATAACAAGCATTGCTGATTTTGGAGCATTTGTTGATGTGGATGGTATTGATGGACTGATACATATTTCTGAACTGTCATGGAACCATGTTAAACATCCTTCTGAAGTTGTGAAAGTAAATGACACTGTCAGTGTTGAAGTGCTTGATATAGACAGGGACAAACAAAGGCTTTCTCTCGGATTAAAGCAGACTCAGAAAGACCCGTGGCTTGAAAAGATAAAAAAATTCAAGATTAAAGATGTGATCCAGGGCAAAGTAACAAGGATTGTCAAATTTGGTTTATTTGTGCTTATTGAACCAGGAATGGAAGGTTTGGTCCATATATCAGAGCTCTCGGTAGATCCCGTAAAAAGACCAAGCGACATAGCTAAAATAGGCGATGATCTGTCTGTCAGGATAATTGATATTGATTTTGACAAACGCAGAATGGCCTTCAGTGTCAGGCAGGTAGAGCACCCTGAGCTTGGAGAAGAGAAAAAAGCAAGAGAAGAAAGCAGGGTAAAAGCTGACAGCTCCGCAGAAGAATCAGTTGAAGAAATAAAAAAACCGGTTAAAGTAAAAGTTGAAAGAGCTGAAAAATCTTCAGCAGAAATAACAGGAGAAGCTGAAACCGCAGGCCTTGAAAAAAAAGCTGAATCACCGGAAACTGACACAATTGAAAAGTCTGTGCCCGCCGCCGAAGTTAAAGCTGAATCCAGTGAAATTGACGAAAAGAAAGAAACAATAAAAAAACTCCTGGAAGAGATGAAGCACGAAGCTAATCTTGACTGATTTTACTGATAACAGAGCACCGGATAATTGTCATTTATATGCTCATTGCTGCTTTTACAGGCAGTTTTAAGCAAGTTCAAGTGTTTTTTCATCAGTTCAAAAGCAAAAAATCCCGGCACAATACAAAAATTCCGGTGCAATACAAAAATCCCGACGCAATACGACGCAATACGGCGCAATGCTATTGTATGGACGGGGTGTTTTTTCCAATTATGCTTACCTTGATTAAAAAATGGTATACAATTATCACTGATGTTATAAAAAGGCGGTAAATATTTTGATTATAGGTATTGCAGGCAGAGTGGGCTCAGGTAAAAGCACGATAGCCAATTACCTGGCAGGCTGCTTTAAAGAATCTTTAATAATAGATGCAGATAAGGTTGCAAAAGAAATTTATTGTGCCGATTCATCTGCAAGAGAAGAAGTAAGAGCCTGTTTTGGAGATTGTGTGATTGACAAGGACGGGCAGGTCGATTATTTAAAACTCGGCAGACTCGTGTTTTCTTCACAGGAAAAGCTCTGCCGGCTGAATGATATCATGCTTTTCCGCATAGAAGCAGCAATAAAAGAAAAAATAAACAAAAACAGCAGAAAAAAAATTATAATCATTGATGCTGCAGTGCTTTTTGGCACTGACTTATATAGAATCTGTGATTTTATAATCTGGTTAAAGGCACCTGAAAAAAGAAGAAGGGAGCTGCTCCAGTTAAAATCGGGAACTGAGCCGGAGGAAATAAACCGCAGGATCAGAGGGCAGCTTATAAAAAAAATACCATCAAAAATAGATTTTAATGTCGACAACAGCGGCTCTCTGGCTGAACTGCAAAATAAAGCAAAAGAAATTGCAGTAAAAATCAGGGCTTCCCGGCTGTTTCAACAGCTCAATGGTTAAAAAGAAAAATATTTAATATCATGGATGCGCTGATAAATAAAAAATTTGATATTATATCAAATTACATGCCCCAGGGCGACCAGAGCAATGCCATAGACAAGCTTTCACTAGGAATTAAAAAAGGTTTTAAATACCAGACATTGCTCGGGGTAACAGGGTCAGGAAAAACATATACTATGGCAAATGTCATAAAGGAAATACAATTGCCCACGCTGGTACTTGCCCCCAACAAGACTCTTGCTGCTCAGCTTTGCAATGAATTCAAAGAATTTTTTCCGGGCAATGCTGTCGAATACTTTGTCAGCTATTATGATTATTATCAGCCGGAAGCATATATTCCAAGCAAAGACATGTATATAGAAAAGGATACTTCAATAAATGAAGAAATTGAAAAACTCAGGCTCTCAACGACAAATTCGCTTTATATGCGAAATGATGTGATAGTAGTCGCAAGCGTATCCTGCATATATAATCTTGGCTCTCCAGTCGAATATGAAAAGCAGAGAATATTTGTTAAAAAAAATGAAGAATACCCGAGGGATAGGCTGATACGAAATCTTGTGAGCATTAAATATGAAAGAAATGACTATGAATTTACTCAGGGTAATTTCCGTGTCAGAGGCGACAATATAGAAATATATCCGGCTTATCAGGACAGAGCGCTCAGGGTGCAGCTTTTTGGCGATGAAATCGAGAGGATAATAGAGTTCAACCCTGTTTCAGGAGAAATATTTACTGAGCCTGAAATGGCAATTATTTCACCAGCTACACATTTTCTGGCAACTGCGGAATGGGTCGAGCGCGCATTGAAGACCATAGAAGAAGAGCTGACAGAAAGGCTTAAATATTTCAGAAAAGAAGGAAAGCTGCTTGAAGCCCAGAGGCTTGAGTCAAGGACAAGATATGATATGGAAATGATTGCAGAGCTGGGGTTTTGCAGCGGTATAGAAAATTACTCAAGACACATTCTTGGTAAATCACCGGGCGAAACGCCAAACACGCTAATAGATTTTTTTCCTGAGGATTTTTTAATAATTATTGATGAAAGCCATATAGCTGTGCCGCAGATAAGGGGAATGTCCGAAGGAGACAGGTCAAGAAAACAGACGCTTGTCGATTACGGTTTCAGGCTCCCCTCCGCCCTTGATAACCGGCCTCTTCGCTTTGACGAGTTCCTGCAAAAAGTAAAACGGGTGATTTTTACAACTGCAACACCCGGTCCGTTTGAAAGAAAAGTAAGCTCACAAATAGCAGAACAGATAATCAGGCCCACAGGGCTTGTTGATCCTGAAATATCTATAAGGCAGACCGAGGGCCAGATCGAAGACCTGATGGCTGAAATAAAGAAAAGGGTTGACAGTGGCGAAAGAGTGCTGGTCACCACTCTTACAAAAAAAATGGCTGAGGACCTGGCAGATTATTTTGCAGGCAGGAACATAAGGGTGAGATACCTGCACTCGACAATTGATACGCTTGAAAGGATAGAGATACTGCGGGGGCTAAGGTCCGGAGATTTTGACGTGCTTGTGGGCATCAATCTGCTGAGAGAGGGTCTTGATCTGCCGGAAGTATCTCTTGTAGCAATCCTTGATGCTGATAAAGAAGGGTTTTTAAGGTCAGAAATATCGCTCATCCAGACAATAGGCAGGGCATCAAGAAATGTAAACGGCATGGTGATAATGTATGCCGATAATATAACAGGCTCGATTAAAAATGCAGTTGACGAGACAAACAGGCGAAGAAAAATCCAGATGGATTATAATAATAAGCACGGTATTGTTCCAACTACAATCAGCAAAAATATTTCAGATATACTATTTGCTTCAGGCATAAAATCTAAAAAAGAAACACGTAAAGCGCTTGCGATAAGTGAAAAGAAATCTGTCTTTACAGAAGATATGATTATGGACATGGATTTTTCAAAGCTTGATAATATAATAAGCGGCCTGGAAGAAGAGATGTATCTTGCTGCGCAGGAACTGGATTTTGAAAAAGCAGCAGCCATAAGAGATGAAATAAAAAGAATAAAAAAAGCGGCAAGGCTTTGAATTCCCGGGAGGAATCTGGTTTGAAGTCAGAAATCACAATAAAAGGTGCCAGAGAGCATAATCTCAGGAATATAAACCTGAAGATACCAAGAGACAAGTTTGTAGTTTTTACCGGAGTCAGCGGTTCAGGTAAGTCATCCCTTGCGTTTGACACCATTTATGCTGAAGGCCAGAGAAGATATGTTGAATCGCTTTCATCATATGCAAGACAATTTCTGGGTCAGATGGATAAACCGGATGTGGACCTTATAGAGGGTCTTTCACCTGCAGTATCCATTAATCAGAAAGGGGTTTCAAAAAACCCGCGCTCAACGGTAGGGACAATAACTGAAATATATGATTATCTCAGAGTACTTTATGCAAGGATAGGAATACCATATTGCCATATTTGCGGAAAACCGATAGCAAAACAAACGGTTGACCAGATTGTCGACAGGATAATGGAAATGAAACCGGGTACAAAATTTATTATACTTTCACCTGTTGTAAGGGGGCGAAAAGGGGAGTACCAAAAAGTCTTTGAGTCAATAAAGAAAAACGGATTTTTAAGAGTCAAAGTTGACGGCGGGATTTACGATCTGTCGGAGAACCCTGAAATCATCCTTGATAAAAACAGGAAGCACAGTATTGAAATTGTGGTTGACAGGTTAAAGGTTTCAACAGATATAAAAAAAAGGCTTTCAGAAGATATAGAGATTTCCCTCAGGGAAAGCGAGGGCATTGTCCGTATAGAAGACATGGATACAGGCGAGTTAACAACATTTTCAGAGAATTTCACCTGTTCAGACTGTGGAGTGAGTTTTGAAGAATTATCCCCCAGGATGTTTTCATTTAACAGCCCTTTTGGTGCATGCAAATCATGCAGCGGCCTTGGAGTCAAAAAAGAAATAGACCCATCACTTATTGTTGAATATCCGTCGCTTTCAATAAACGAAGGGGCAATTCCTTTTTTCAATATGACATATTCAAATTACTATTCTCAATTAATGAAAAGCCTTGCAGAGCAGTACAGCTTCAGCCTGGATGAGCCTTTTGAAAAGCTTGATGACGACGTAAAGAAAGTAATAATGTACGGCGCAGGGGGAGAAAGGATAAGAGTCAGATATCGCAATCATAAGGGAGAGGTCAGGTTTTATTACCTTAAATTTGAAGGGCTTGCAAACAATCTCAGTAGACGATATCTGGAAACTGAATCTGAGGAGCAGAGGGAAAAAATAGAGAGAATGGTAGCTGAAACACCATGCCCGGAATGCGGAGGCAAAAGGCTCAGGCCTGAAAGCCTTGCAGTTAAGATAGGGAGTTTTTCCATAGCAGACCTTGCAGCAATGACGGTTACAGAAGCAATAGAATGGTTTAAAAATCTCAGTTTAAATGACAGGGAAAAGATGATAGGTGAAAGGCTTATAAAGGAAATAATTGAAAGACTTGACTTCCTTAAAGATGTGGGCCTTAATTACCTTGCTCTTGACAGACAGGCAGGGACGCTTTCCGGAGGTGAATCGCAGAGAATAAGGCTTGCAACACAGATAGGGTCCGGGCTTGTGGGTGTCCTTTATATACTTGATGAACCGAGCATAGGATTGCATCAGCGGGACAATAAAAAACTTATTGATGCGCTTAAAAGGCTTCGCGACCTCGGAAATACCATCATTGTAATCGAGCATGATGAAGAAACTATACGCAGTGCTGACTGGATCGTGGACATCGGCCCTGGCGCAGGCATACACGGAGGCAGGATAGTTTTCAGCGGAGATCTGAAAGATATCCTGAAGTGTAAAAATTCTATCACCGGCAGATATCTTTCAGGTGAAAAAGCAATACCATTGCCCGCAGGAAGACGAAATGGTAATGGCAAGTGTATAATAATAAAAGGCGCAAGAGAGCATAATCTTAAAAATATTGATGTTAAAATACCGCTCGGCAAATTCGTTGCTGTGACGGGTGTGTCGGGCTCAGGCAAAAGCACGCTCATCAATGAGATACTGTATCCTTCACTCTCAGGTCTGCTTATGAGGTCAAATGAAAAAGCCGGACAGCATGATACTATCTTAAATTATGAGAATCTCGATAAGGTGATTGTCATAAACCAGTCCCCAATAGGCAGGACGCCCAGATCGAACCCTTCAACTTATACTGGTGTATTCACATTTATCAGGGAACTTTTTGCCCAAACGCAGGATGCCAGGATGATGGGTTATAAACCCGGAAGGTTTTCATTTAACTTAAAAGGCGGCAGATGCGAAGCTTGCTCAGGAGATGGGGAAATAAAGATAGAGATGCATTTCCTTCCGGATATATATGTCCCATGTGAAGTCTGTAAGGGAAAAAGATATAACCGGGAGACACTTGAAATATATTATAAAGATAAAAACATAGCAGAAGTTTTGGACATGACAGTTGAAGAAGCTCTTGATTTCTTTAAAAATATCCCGAAAATTAAAAATAAGCTGGAGCTGATAAATGATGTGGGGCTCGGCTATATTAAACTCGGCCAGTCTTCAACAACACTTTCAGGAGGAGAGGCGCAGAGAGTGAAGCTCTCAACTGAACTTTCGAAAAAAAGCACAGGCAATACCATGTATCTGCTTGATGAGCCGACAACAGGACTGCATTTTGATGATATAAGCAAGCTTCTTCGCATACTTAATAAACTGGTGGATGCCGGCAACACGGTGCTTGTAATTGAGCACAATATGGAAGTAATCAAATCTGCTGACTACATAGTGGATCTTGGTCCTGAAGGCGGAGACAAAGGCGGTGAAGTGATAGCATGCGGCACACCCGAAGAACTTGTAAAAAACACTGCATCATTTACAGGTAAATTTTTAAAACCGGTGCTTCGTTAAAAATGGAAGCAAAAGAAAATATTAAAAACACTATCTCCATCCTTCCTAAAAAATCCGGAGTTTATATTTTCAGGGACTGCAGAGACAGGATTATCTATATCGGGAAAGCAAAAAATCTTCAGGACAGAGTGAGATCTTATTTCCAGCCCAGCGACATGGCAACTTATGTCAATCACCCTATATCGTTCTTTACTGATAAGATAAGCTCAATTGATTTTACAGTTACTGATAATGAAGTAGAAGCCTTAATACTTGAAAGCAGCCTGATTAAAAAAAACAGGCCAAAATACAATGTCTTCTTAAAGGATGACAAATCATATCCTTATATTGCCATAACAGAAACAGAAAAATTTCCAAGAGTTTTTATGACCAGGAATAAAAATATTAAAGGTGCTGTTTATTTCGGGCCATACATCAATGTAAAAAATACCCGGGATACGCTTGAAACTCTGAGAAGAATTTTCCAGATAAGGGACTGTAAAAAACCTGTTCCCGGGAAAGTTAAAAACGCAGTTTGCCTCAACTATCATATCAATCTCTGCTCTGCTCCGTGTACAGGGAAAATAAATGAAAAAAAATACAGACAAAATATAGATTATATTAAAATGTTTCTTAGAAAAAATGACAGCTCTGTCCTGGAAGGCCTTAAAGCTGAAATGCTCAAACATTCCAAAAAACTTGAATTTGAAGAAGCATCTGCGATTAAATACAGGATAGACTCAATAAATGCATTAT
>MWAX01000107.1 GCA_002068775.1 Actinobacteria bacterium ADurb.Bin346
CGTGCTCAAATGTTCTCATTTGTTTAACCTGCTTGATGCGAGAGAGGCAATAAGCGTTTCTGAAAGGACGCTGTATATTGCGAGGGTGCGTAACCTTGCAAAAGCTTTATGCAGCGCTTATATTAAACAGAGGCAGGAGCTCGGATTTCCGCTTATTAAAAATAGCACGCTTATTAAAAAATCCGGCGACTGATGACGCCATGGTTAATGTATGAAGTAATTTGTATGAAATAATTTGTTTGAAGTAATTTAAAAAAAATATAAGTAAATTCCTGTAATTTATGGCTAAAAATCTTCTTATCGAAATTGGAACTGAGGAGCTGCCCTCATCAAGCATGTATGAGGCTGTAAGTAATTTCAGAAAAATCATTGAAGAAAACCTGAAAAACAGCAGGCTCAAATTTTCAGACGTTAAAGTTGCTGTGACTCCAAGGAGAATAGTGGCATTTGTCAGGGAACTGTCTGAAAACCAGGAAAATTCAGAAAAAATAATATCCGGACCGCCTAAAAAGATCTCATTTGATTCAGCCTGCAAACCAACCGGGGCCGCAGAAGGTTTTGCAAGAAGCCTGAAAGTAAATGTCAGTGATCTTGTGGAGGTGGATACAGAAAAAGGCATCTACCTTGCATACAAAATAATTGAGGAAGGCAAAGCTGCGGGCAAAGTGCTTCCTGATTTAGTCAAAGATTCTATCCTTGCTCTAACTTTTGCCAAACAGATGACCTGGGGAGACTATTCTGTAAGGTTTGCAAGACCCATCAGATGGATTGCTGCACTTTTTGGCGGCAAAGTACTGGACTTTGAAATTGAAAATATTAAATCTTCAGAATATACATATGGGCTCAGGAACTCAGGCTGCGGACCAATAAAAATACCAGCCTGCAGCACCATTGAAGAGTATTATAAATTTCTTGAAGAAAAAGCGGATATAATCCTTGATGGAGAAAAAAGAAAGCAGATAATCCTTGATAAGATATCAGCAATTGAAGAAAAAAAGTGGAACAAAAAGCTCAAAGTCATCATAGATGAGGGCCTGCTTGCAGAAGTAATAAACCTTGTTGAAACACCAAATGTTCTTGTCGGCACATTTCCGGAACAGTATCTGTATTTGCCAAAGGACATACTGATAAAAGCTATCCAGCACCATCAGCGTTATTTTGCGGTTATTGATGAGAATGGAAAAGTGACCAGGGATTTTATAGTCGTCCAGAATGGCATTGAGGACGAAAAAGGAGAAATAGTAAAGGGAAATGAAAGGGTTCTGCGGGCAAGGTTAAATGATGCAAAGTTCTTTTATGAAGAAGACAGGAAGCACAGCTTTGATGACTGGATTAAAAAACTGAAAGGAGTCATTTTTTATTCAGGGATTGGTACGCTTTATGATAAAGCCTGCAGGCTTGAAATGATCTGCACCATGATTGTAAATGATTTTTTGAAAAAAAATGAGCTTATTGGGCAGCGGACGCGTGAAAGTGCTGCAGATATAAGCATTGACAATTTAAAAAGGGCAGCAATGATATGCAAATGCGACCTGGTTACAAACCTTGTAGTGGAGTTTCCGGAATTGCAGGGACTTGTTGGAAGGGAATATGCAAAAGAAAAAGGTGAGGCTGCAGATGTTTCAGAATCAGTTTTTGAACACTACCTGCCGCGCTTTGCCAATGATATATTGCCGCTTACAGTAACCGGTGCAATACTTTCAATAGCTGATAAATTTGATACCATATCCGGGATGTTTTTAACCGGCAATATGCCTTCCGGCTCGCAGGATCCGTTTGCGCTTCGCAGGAAAGCAGCAGGGATTATGCTTACATGCCTGGATAAGGGATTTGATATGGACCTGGGCATTGCAGCAGAATTCTGTATTGAGCTTTATACAGATAAATTCAGTTTTAATGATTTAAATAAAGATGAGCTTATTTTATCTATTGTCGATTTCATTTCTGCAAGATACCGTTCCAGGCTTGAAAAAAATGGCAGGCGTGCTGATATCTTTGATGCGATAATCATAACAGGGTGCAGATCAATTACAGAGCTGGATAAAAGATATAATGCCCTTGAAAAGTATATCCTGGAAGGCAATGACATAACTGCTTTATCAGAACCGCTTACAAGGTGCAAAAATATAATAAAGGGTAAAGAAACCGGGCCTGTTATACCATCATTGCTTTCATCAGATGAGGAAATCTCGCTTTTCGGGCAATTGACTGCAAGGGAAGACAAGTTCAATGAATTGATCCTTCAAAATAATTACAGTGAAGCGCTTTTACTGCTTTCAGGTTTTGCTGATTTTGTGAATCTTTTCTTTGATAAGGTACTTGTCATGGACGAGAATGAAACTATACGCCGCAACAGGATAAACCTGGTAAAAAAATGTACAGAGCTTTATTTAAGAGTTGCAGATTTTTCAAAGATAGCTTAAATTCCTTGATTTTTTTGATAAAAATAGGATAATAACTTAGTTTGTCAAAGTGTTTGTCCAAAAGGCGAAGAACAAAGAGCTGAAAGGACATTAATTATTTCAGGAGGATAATAAATGGCAGTAAAAAAATTTGTTTATTTTTTTGGTGAAGGCACAAGGGACATGAGAAAGCTCCTTGGCGGCAAGGGTGCAAACCTGTCAGAAATGACAAATATCGGCCTTCCTGTACCGCCGGGCTTTACTATTACCACAGAGACCTGCAACCTGTTCTATGAGCTTGACAGGAAATGGCCTGACGGCCTCTGGGATCAGGTCCTTGAAAACCTTTCAAAGCTGGAAAAGAAAATGGGGATGAATTTCAATGATGACAGGGATCCTCTTCTGGTATCAGTCAGGTCAGGCTCAGCAGTTTCAATGCCGGGCATGATGGACACTGTGCTTAATCTTGGTTTAAATGACAGCACTGTAGCAGCGCTGATAAAGAAAACCGGCAACGAAAGATTTGCCTGGGATGCGTACAGGCGTTTTATCCAGATGTTTGGCAATGTAGTCATGGAAGTTCCGCATGAAGAATTTGAGCATGCTCTTCAGGCAAAGAAAACGGAAAAAGGCGCTTCCGTAGACACGGACCTGGCAGCTGCTGACCTTAAGGCGCTGGTCGATGATTATAAGAAAATAATCAGCGAAGCTAAAGGGACTTCATTTCCGCAGGATGCAAAAGAACAGCTCAGGATGGCAATAAATGCAGTCTTTGACTCATGGAACAATAACAGGGCAGTGACTTACAGAAGGCTGCATGACATACCGCACAATCTTGGAACTGCTGTAAATATCCAGACAATGGTTTTTGGCAATATGGGCAACAGCTCAGGCACAGGAGTTGCTTTTACAAGAAACCCCTCAACCGGGGAAAACGTTCCTTACGGGGAATATCTTATAAATGCGCAGGGCGAGGATGTTGTTGCAGGGATAAGGACTCCGCAAACGATTGATAATCTTAAAAAAGAAATGCCTGCAATATATGACCAGCTTATGAATATTTTTCAGACACTTGAAAAGCACTATAAAGACATGCAGGACCTCGAGTTCACTTTCCAGGAAAATAAACTTTATATGCTTCAGACAAGGACAGGCAAAAGGACGGCAGCTTCAGCAATTCAGGTCGCTGTAGATATGGTAAAAGAAGGCCTGATAGATAAAAAGACGGCAGTCCTGAGGGTTGATCCTTCCCAGCTTGACCAGCTTCTCCATAAACAGCTTGATCCTAAGGTCAAAGCCAAAACCAGGCCTATTGCAAAGGGTCTTCCGGCCTCTCCCGGCGCAGCAGTTGGAAAAGTTGTTTTTAATGCCCCTGATGCAGTTGAAGAATTTAAGAAAGGCAATAAGGTTATTCTCGTAAGGACGGAAACTTCGCCTGAAGATATAGAAGGCATGGCAACAGCGCAGGGAATACTTACAGCCCGAGGCGGGATGACTTCCCACGCTGCAGTTGTTGCAAGAGGAATGGGCAAATGCTGTGTTGCAGGAGCCGAGGCAATAAAGGTGTTTGAGAAAAAGGATTATTTCACAGTTGGAGAAACTAAGATAAACCGTGATGAATGGATCACACTGGACGGCAGCACTGGCGAGGTATTCCTGGGGCAGATGCCCACGGTGGAGCCTGAACTTTCAGGAAATTTCGGCTTATTTATGGAATGGGTCGACAGTTTCAGGAAAATAGGAGTCAGGACAAATGCAGATACCCCGAAGGATTCAGGAGTTGCGCGCAATTTTGGCGCTGAAGGAATAGGGCTGTGCAGGACCGAGCATATGTTCTTTGAAGCATCAAGGGTTAAAGCAGTAAGAAAAATGATAGTTGCAAGCAATGAGAAAGCAAGGCGCGACGCGCTTATGTCGATACTTCCATTCCAGAAGCAGGACTTTGTTGAAATATTTGAGGTTATGGCCGGACTTCCGGTGACAATAAGGCTGCTGGACCCGCCGCTGCATGAATTTCTTCCTTCAGAAGACGAGGATATAGCAGAGATAGCTAAAGAGCTTGGAATAGAGTTTGATGAATTAAAGGCAACTGTAAACTCACTTCACGAAATAAACCCGATGATGGGGCACAGGGGCTGCAGGCTTCCCATCACATATCCTGAGATCCTTGAAATGCAGGCAAGAGCAATAATAGAAGCTGCTATTGACCTTACCAAAAAGGGAGTTGTAGTAAAACCTGAAATAATGATACCAGTTGTCGGCATTGTTGAAGAAGTGAGGCTCCTTAAGAAACAGATTGTTGAAATTGCTGAAGAGCTAATGAAAAAAAACAATGTAAAGCTTGATTATAAAGTCGGAACCATGATAGAAGTGCCCAGAGCCTGCATAACTGCTGATGAAATAGCAAGTGAAGCAGAGTTCTTCAGCTTTGGAACCAATGACCTGACTCAGTTGACTTTTGGATTTTCAAGAGATGATTCAGGAAAATTTCTTCCATACTATATAGAGAAAGGCATACTGGACAAGGATCCGTTTGCAACGCTTGACCAGACTGGGGTCGGAGAACTCATAAAAATAGCAGTTGCCAAAGGAAGAGCAGCGCGAAAAGACTTAAAAATTGGAATATGCGGTGAGCATGGCGGCGATCCGGCATCAGTGGAATTCTGCCACAGAAACTCATTTAATTATGTAAGCTGCTCACCCTACAGGGTCCCCATTGCAAGACTTGCTGCTGCGCAGGCTGCAATTAAGGAAGAAACAGGAGAAATTTTCAGGGATAAGTAAATTTAAATATCATTATTTAAATATCATTATTTAAATATCATTGTCAAAAATAGCTGCCCTGCAAGACTTTTTTATTTTTAAAAGATTGCATTGCGCGCAGGGCAGGCTGCCTCATAAAATTTATTATTTTTATAGTATAATATATATACTATGGCAAGAAGCTTAAGAGAAGGCGAAATCGAGGAGCTAAAAACCCGCGCTGATATCCAGAGCATCATTTCAGGCTATGTAAATCTAAAAAGAACCGGAAAGAGCTATACAGGCCTTTGCCCGTTCCATAAAGAAAAAACACCATCTTTTTCAGTCGATCCTGGAAGACAGCTATATCACTGTTTTGGCTGCGGTGAAGGCGGAGATGTTATCAGCTTTATAATGAAAGTTGAAAACCTTGATTTTATAGAGGCTGCCGAATTCCTTGCCAAAAAAGTCAATTATAACCTTCAGTACATCCATACAGATGCTCCGGAAATAACAGAAAAAAGAAGCAGGCTTGTTGATTTAAATGAACTTGCAAGAAAGTATTACTCATATGTGCTTTTTAACAGCAAGGCTTCTTTGAGTGCAATGCAGTATCTGGAGGAAAGAGGGTTTTTAAGGGAAACACTTTCTTTATTTGAGGTCGGTTACAGTCTGGACAGCTGGGATAATTTTTCCAACTTTGCGAAAAAAAGAGGTTTTAAACCTAAGGAGCTGGCTGATTCAGGGCTTGCTATACAGAGTACAAAAGGAACCTCTGATGTGTATGACAGATTCAGGGGGAGGATAATGTTTCCAATTAAGGATCTGGTTGGAAAAACTGTGGGTTTCGGCGCGAGAATTCTTACTCAAAACAGCAATATAATGAAAAAGTCAGCAACTTTTTCGCAGTCTGCAAAATATATAAACACTCCAGAGACAAAGATTTATTCCAAAAGCAGAAATATTTACGGTCTTTATTATGCCAAAAACAGCATTGTTGAAAAAGACCAGGCGCTCATTGTCGAAGGTTATACTGATGTTATGACGCTGCATCAGGCAGGCATTAAAAATGCTGTTGCAAGCTGTGGAACTGCACTTACTTCTGAGCAGGTAGCAGTGCTGGGCAGATTTACTAAAAATATTGTCCTGGTGTTTGACAGTGACAGTGCAGGAATGTCAGCATCGATCAGGGGTATAGACAGGCTCAAAGACTATAATGAAAGGCTTGACCTTTTTATTGAAGGCAATATTGATATTAAAGTGGCCATTCTTGAAGAAGGCTATGACCCTGCAGACTTTGTAATAAAAAAAGGCAGCAAAGCTTTTCTTGAAACATTGAGCAATGCTTCGGGCATCATTGATTTTATTATAGCAATGATACTGAAGAAATATAATATTGAAAACCTGGGAGAAAAACTGCGCGCAACAGACGAGCTGGTAAGCTTTATTGCAACACTTTCATCAAAGATCGTGCAGGAAGAGTGCATTAAGAAAATTTCTGAAAAGCTGAGCCTGCGGGAAGCCCTGTTGATTGAACAGTTGTTAAAAAAGATAAAAGCGATTTCAACAGGTAGCCTGTATGGCGGAAAAGAGCGCGGGACGGCAGCAGCAGGAAGCAGCGGGCCGGGCAATGTAAAGGTTTTTCCTGAACAATCTTTTGTCAAGCACACGGCAGCCGGCCATGAGGATAATTATGAATCAGGAAGAGATGAAGAAAATGCCGGGTTTTCCCCGGCTAAAAACCTTGAGATTGAATCTCTTAAGATACTTATAAACGGCCTGGGCGAAGATTTTAATCAGTTACTTGAAATAGGAGCCGAACATTACAGATATGAAGATACAAAGAAATTATATGAGGTTATAAGGGGTATTTTTGCTGAAGGGCAAAAACAGGGTGTTGTGATAAACTTTCCACTGGAAATTTCGTCAAATAAGCTTGAAGGGGAGCAGGTAAAAAAGCTTTATAATCTGATTCAATTCAGCCCATTAAATTATTCAGACTATAATCTGGCCTGCAGGGAAGTTCTTTTTAACCTCAAAAGGCTTTATCTTACAGACAGGGCTGAAGAAATCGGACAGCTGCTCAAGAAGATTGAAAGCTATAATAAAAAATTCAGGGAACTGGCAGCAAACCTCAATAATCAGGAAGGCTCAAAAGAATACATATTAAAGAAAGAAAAAATAGAAAACCGGATAAAGGAGCTAACTCACAGCCTGTCAGAACTTGAAGCAGAAAAAAGAAAATACATGCTTTGATTCTTTTATGGGAGCACTTCTAATTTCGTGATTGAATTTTTAATGAAAAGGTGTAAAATACCTTTTCCGTATGGCTTATATACCAGCTTATATACCGGTGTTTAAGTGATGTTTTTATTAAAAAATAAAATCAATAAGTTATTCAATTTTTAAATAAACGGGTGATATAAAATGAAAAGAATGTCCGAGTTCAAGCTTGAAGAAGTCAAGGACCTTATTAATAAAGGAAAAGAAGAGGGTGTTTTGACCATGGAGGAGATTAATGAAACCCTCTCAAATCAGAATCTCACAGCAGAGCAGATTGAGAATATCTTTGATGTTATCCAGAATCTGGGAATCGAAGTGGTCAATGAAGGAGATGATGACATTGACAGTGTGATTCAGCAGAAAAAAGATGAGGATATATTGAAAAAGAAGCTTGATTTCTCAGTGAAATCCCCGACTAACGATCCAGTGAGGATGTATTTAAAAGAAATAGGCAAAGTAAGGCTGCTCACTGCTGCTGAAGAGGTCCAGCTTGCAAAGAAAATTGAAAAAGGTGATATGACTGCAAAAAGCAGGCTGGTTGAAGCTAATCTGAGGCTTGTTGTCTCTATTGCTAAGAAGTATGTAGGAAGGGGAATGCTTTTTCTTGATCTCATACAGGAAGGGAATCTTGGCCTCATAAGGGCAGTTGAAAAATTTGACTATAAAAAAGGGTATAAGTTTTCTACTTATGCAACCTGGTGGATAAGACAGGCAATTACCAGAGCAATAGCTGACCAGGCAAGGACAATCAGGATTCCGGTGCACATGGTTGAAACTATAAATAAGCTTATCAGGGTGCAGCGGCAGCTTCTCCAGAAATTTGGCAGGGAACCGAGCGCTGAAGAAATTGCCCAGTTCATGGAGTTCACCCCTGACAAAGTGAGGGAAATAATGAAGATTTCGCAGGAGCCTGTTTCACTTGAAACTCCCATAGGTGAAGAAGAAGACAGCCATCTTGGAGATTTTATAGAAGACTCTGAAGTGGAAGCGCCTTCAGATGCTGCTTCATTTACTATGCTGCAGGAACAGTTAAATGAGGTCCTCAATACTTTAAACGAGCGTGAAAGAAAAGTAATCCAGTTAAGGTCCGGGCTGCAGGACGGACATCCAAGAACGCTTGAAGAAGTCGGCAGGGAGTTTGGAGTGACCAGGGAAAGAATAAGGCAGATAGAATCAAAGACTTTAAGCAAGTTGAGACACCCGAACAGAAGCAGCGCCCTGAGGGATTTTCTTGAATCTTAATTGATGCTGATTATGCCATGAACCAGATTCATGGAATTTACAATTTTTTTATCTTGCTGAATTCTGCTGCCGGCTGATTATTAGCTTTGAAGAGTGATTATTCTTCTCATTTTGCTTGAAATTAGTATTTTATATAATATAATTACACATTGCGGATTTCTTTCGTCGTTCCCTGGTAGCTCAATGGTAGAGCGTTCGGCTGTTAACCGAAATGTTGTAGGTTCGAATCCTACCCGGGGAGCCAACTTGTGCACTAACCAAAGGAACTCTACCAAATAATGGAGCAACCCGTCCTAACAGCACAAGGTTTTGACACGCAACCACTCTTCTTCAAAATTTTGAAAAAATTACTTCAAATCAGGTATAATGGTTTTAAAAACATAACCTGGATTTTTTATGAATAATAAAAGACAAAAAATATTAAAAGAAAATCTTGATAAAATAATTATGGACCTAAAAGAGAAGTATAATCCTCAGAAGGTCATTATTTTTGGTTCTTACGCTTCTGGTAATATAACAGACTTCAGTGATCTGGATATACTTATTATAAAGGATACCAGGAGCAGGTTTTTTGATAGATTAAGGGAAGCTACAAGGATTTGTGACTACAAGGTTGGGGTTGATTTTTTAGTTTATACACCTGAAGAGTATGAGGAACAGGTGAAAAAGAATTTATTTTTTAGAGAAGAAATTGCATACAAAGGAAAGGTTGTTTATGCCGGCAGTTCCGAGCCTGATCATCGCTTCCGGCTTCTTATTTATGTTTCATCTTGTATTAGGAAAAAACGCTTTTGCCTTTTTCCCTGGCTTTATGTTAGGTTATCTAATTTATGGATCTATGCACTATGCCATTCATGCCTGGAATCCTCCATTCAAGTGGATGAAAGGCCTCTGGAGAAATCATCACCTGCATCATTACAAACATATGGACATGGGTTTTGGTGTAAGCAGTACGCTTTGGGATCATATTTTCGGAACAATGTTCGATCTCAAAAATGAAAAAGAAGACAAAGAGAAAGTAAAAGAACTGATGTATAAATAAATACTACCATCGTTCTTCCTCACTGATATTTACATCATCCCGGCTGTTCTCCTGCCGGGATTTTATTTTTTGTATTATTCTTTCCACAACCAATGCAGCAATGATTTTTCCCGCATCTGTATCACTGTTCTCTCGCAACCACTGCTTCAGTAAATTTTCGTTTACATCTAACCGGTAAAGTACCTGAACCAGATAAGCAAAATCATGCAAGATGAGTTCGTTGATCCGGTTGGTGAGTGCCTGCAACATAAATTCCCTGGAAGTATCCGGTGCCAGGGTCAATCCCCATTCCTTATTCAGTTCATTGCTGACTTGTATTGTTTCCATATCAGAATTTTTCGAGTACCCCCAGTGCAAATAACGCAAAATCATATTTAACAGGGTCTGCAGGATCAAAACGTTTAAGCATGCCGGTTAATTCCTGTGCGGTTAACCAGTCGGTTTGTTTTCTTTCGATCATTTGAAAATGTCGGGCCACTCTTGCCACGTGAAGATCGAGCGGAATCACCAATTGAGCCGGACTGATTTTCTTCCAGATGCCAAAGTCGACGCCCTGTTTGTCGTTGCGCACCATCCAGCGCAGGTACATATTCAGTCTTTTGCAACTGGCTTTTTTTGCCGGTGCCGCAATGTGTTTCAAAGTTCTGCGTGGCACATCCGGAAGAGAAAAAAAGTAATCGTAAAAACCATTCAACGCTGAAGTTACATCAGCATCCCGCTTTGAAAATGTTTGGGTAAATGCTGATTCGAGCGAATCATTTTTGTTGTAATGTGCTTTAAAGAATTCGATAAAGTATAGCAGGTCGGTTGTATTAAATGTACGGTGTTTAAAGGACAGTAATTTTCGTAAATCATTTGCTGAATGATGCAAACAAAAATCATGGGGAGCATTGTGCATCAACTGCATCAGTTCTGCTGATTTATTGATGATGGTTGTACGGTTGCCCCAGGCAAAAATCGCTGCGAAAAAACCGCTGATCTCTATATCCTGTTTCTTTGGAAATTTATGTGGAATGCAGATCGGGTCTGCGCTGATGAATGAAGGCCTGTTGTATTCAATTACTTTCTGGTCTAAAAAAGATTTCAGGGAGTCCTCATTCATCAGAATAATTTTTTGATGATCTCCATTCCGAGTTTATCACTTATGTTGTTGCTGTTTGTTTTGTTCACTACCACTATCACTGCTTTTGATTTGTCTTTCAGGAAAGCAGCGAAAGTAGAAAAACCAAATGTTCCGCCATTGTGCCAGTAAATGGTTCCTTTATCTTTTACATCGAGGGTAAACCATCCTCTGCATACTTTCACCTGCGGGCTCATCGCTGCAGTGGGCTGCAATAATTTCTCAATACGATTTTTAGACAGTTGATTAACCGGGACACTCATACTTTGCAAATACTGGAGCATTTCAGCTGCGGTACATTTTAATCCACCTGCCGGCGCCATCACGTCCATATTCCAGTAAGCAACTTTGGATGTATCAAAATAACCCTGACTTTTATTATCGGCATTTTCGGCCTGCTTTCCCGGAGTGATCACACGAAATGGTATCAACACGTATTCGTCCAGCAAAGTTGCAAATGATTTTTTACTGATTCTTTCGGCCAGTACACCTGCCAACCCCATTCCCAGGTTTGAATAGGAAGGATTCACTGATTGAACCGGGCTTGCCGTTTTCAAATAGGCATATAACTTATCGGCTGTATAGTTGTCATATGGCGCCATTTCGGCACTCCCATCCATCAGCATATTCGTTGGCAATCTTGGAAACCCGGAAGTATGATTGAGCAATTGTAGAAAATTGATACCGGCCAATGCCTTATTGGTTTGTACAGAATCAGGTAAAAAACCGA
>MWAX01000108.1 GCA_002068775.1 Actinobacteria bacterium ADurb.Bin346
GGTCCTTACAGGGATATGGTAAAGTCACTTCTCTTTCCGCATTTATAAATTATATAACAGGCGAGAGATGGAAGTCGGATTTTGGCTTTAAAGGGTTTGATGCCATAAAAAGCATGGCGGCAGGTTATGCGCAGATGCTTAAAGGTGATTTTACAATAATAGCAGTTTTATTTTTTCTTGCCGGTCTTGTATATCTTGCAGTAAGAAAACGCAAGTTTTTCTATCTTACAATATCGCTTATAGTGCTTAACCTTATTCCAATACTTTTATATGAAAAAACAGCAACTCATTTTTACCTTACCTCAATGGTTGTGTTTTTCTGCCTGCCTTTTGCATGCGGGCTTGCATGGCTCAAAGAAGGGATAGTGCTCTTTTATATAAAGTTTATAAAACCCGGCATTTCAAAAAGAGCGGCATTTTTAAGCTTACCGCAGAATACTTCAAATCTGACACAGTGCCGGAAGAGAAAATTCATTGCATTAAAAACAGTATTTTTCCTGTTTTTTTTTATAGCGGTCACTTTGTTTCCCCTGCATCTTTTTGCAGCAAACTTTAAGGCAATGGATAGAAGCAGGGATACTTATGAATATGACTACTGGGCAGCAGCAATAGAATCCATGAAGGATGATTCAATAATCATCTCAAATTCACTAACGGCTCATATTCCCATATATATTGATAAATTTGAGACCGGAAAAAATATCGAGATAATAAGAAACGTCGACCTTGACCAGATAAGAGCCATAGTCAAGGAAAATATCGGTAAAAGAGATATTTATTATACGGATTCATATCTGCCTGACCTTTCACAGTATTTCAGCGTTGAAACTTACGGTACAAGATTTTATAAAAAAGATTTCAGGGAGTCATTTTTAATTTATAAAATAAATGATATAAAAGTTGACCTTATAATAACTGCTGAGCCTGAAAAACTGGATATTGATTTCGGCAGAAAACAGACACTTGTATTTACCATACAGAATAACAGTAAAAATATATTGAGTATGACATCTGTAGAGCTTGAACTGCCAAAGGCGCTTAAATTGCTACAGATGGATAAAAGCTCTGACATGGAATCACCCCCCGGACTTGCAAGAGGTATTTACATGTGGACAGCAGGGCCATACCAGGTTCAGCCCGGCAGCGCATATAAAGTTGCCCTGCTGGTGCAGGCTGATGCCAAAGCGCATGATGAAATAAAATTCAGGATAACAACGGGTAATATGTATGTTGAAGGGCCTTCTGTGGAAGTAAGCATAAAATAAACAGCTCCGGGATAAAAATATGACTAAAAATATGAATAAAAGCATTGATAATAGTAAAAAACATGCCACCGGCAAAAGCAGCAATATCAAAATGCTGGCTGCAGCGCTTTCACTGCTTCTACTTATAAGCTTTGTCTCTTATTTTGCGTTTTCATGTTTTTTAAAGCCGAGAGAGAAGAATATTCACTCCTCTGACAAAGCGGAAGTCCTGTCTGGCAATGCTGCTGAAAATGCTTCAGAAGAGTTAACCGAAAGCCCTGCAGAGGTAGAAGAAAGCGCAGGGGATTACAGAAGTTATTTCCTGACTTCAGAAATGAGCGCTGCTCTCATAATTGATGACGAAAAAGGACTCTATGACAGGGATCTAAAAATTATTAAAAACTCTAACGGGTCTGTTTTTACTATAAGTGAGACCCTGGATGCAGGGAGCCGGATAAAATTCGGTATAGTCATAAGCATGGGGCAGGAGTTTAAAAGCGAAGATTATCAGGCAGTTGTCAGGTTTGATGGTGGGCTGGAAAAAATAAAAATGCTTGAAGATAAAGATGGCATACTTTACGACCCTTTCAGTAAAAATATAATAATAAAGAAGGAAGTCTTTAATTCACCTAAAGACATCATTCTTGAGTTTTCTGCAACAGTGCAAAAAGATGCTGAAAACGGCCAGGAACTAAAGCTCAGTATCAGTATTAACAGGCGGAATAAACAAGTCTTTCAGTCTTCAATAAACGGCAGGATAAACGCGGTTGCTGACTTTTCCCGCTCATCAATGTCTGTAAGGGATTTAAACGGGGGCGACCTATGGGCAAAAGAAATCATAAATTATGAGGTCAAAATTATAAATTCCGGTAAAGGCAGAAGCAGGGAACTGATTGTCAAATGTCCCGTGCCTGCAGGCACAGGCCTTGCAGATGGCTCTGTTCAGCCCGGAGATTTTATTTTAAGCAAAGATAAAAGTTTCATTTCATGGAGCATCGGCATGTTAAAGCCAGGAGAAGTGAAAGTTCTAAGCTACAGAGTGTTTACCGCTGATTACCTTACTTACAGGACAGCCGTCAAATCAGGTTTTACGGTCATGGAAAAAAATACGGAGAAAGAATTGTTTAAGGCTGATGCGCCCGAGATTTTTACTGAACAGTACAGCTATCAGACAATAGTGTGCATGGGTGATTCACAGATCGTGGTCACAGAATGGCCTCTCATACTTGACGGATTGCTTGAGATGCAGTATCCGCATGCTGAATTTGATACCATACTTTCCGGCATCAGGGGCGAGATGGCTATAAATGCGATAAGCAGATTTGATAATGATATTAGACCCTGTAAGCCTGATATTATAATACTTGGTTATGGATGCAATGATGCCGGTTCACCGCCTGCATTTTTTAAATACCATATGGGTATTTTAATCCAGCAGGCTTTAAGCACCGGCGCAAAAGTGTTCGTCCATGGCATAGGATATATTGACACTGCAAACCATCTCTGGTCCGAAAAATCAAATTATACTTTATTTAATGAGATGCTCAAGAAGGAAATATGCCCGGCTTATGGAGTGGAGTATATTGATATTTATCCGTCGTTTCAAAAAGATCCGGCTAAATTTATGAGAAAGGATGGTATGCACTGGAGCAAGGAGGGAGCTGACCTTGTCGCGCATGAGGTTTTTAAAAAAATAGTGCAGAGCCTTGACAGTAACGGTAATATAAAGGATTGAAGAAGCAGTCAGCAGTACTGCAGGGTGGCATAAGGGTGCTTCAGGGTAGTGCCGGGGCGTTATCAGGGTGGCAGTCAGGTGGGTGCAGGTCAGGCTTGCGAAGAAAAGCTGTTTAAAATAGGCAAATAATTGTAAAATAATACCGGTAACGGTTAATAAACAGCATGGAAATAAAAAATGTGGCGTCTTGCATTTCTAAGGACATTATATTATCTGTTTTTTCTGGCAGTTTTTGTAATTGCGCTGATGATATTTTTGCGCCTGGTGGATTTCTATTTTTATATTCCCGCCTTTGAGCGTTTCCTTGTAAATTTTATCAGCCGAATAAACTTCTGATTTTGTTTAATGAGGCTGTTTATTGCTGCTCATCATTTTCAGTGCCGGCGGCCGCACCTGCTGCCTCAGTGTCAGTGCCTGTATCTTTCTGCTTTGATATGAAAGGTCTTACCACATATACTATGCCGCCTATTATCCCAAGGACAATGAGCATTGCAAATAAAAGCAGTGAGCAGACTGTTGCCCTGTCATTTGCTGCGCCAAGCGCCACCATTAAAAAAACAAGAGAATTTTCCCTTATTCCTATACCCCCGATCGATATGGGAAGCATTGCTATTGTTGAAACTATGGGGACTATGAAAATAAATGATGCAAATGACAGCTCAATACCAAGCGCCTTTGAAGTAAGGTAATAGTTTGCAATAACCCCGATCTGAAGAGCAAAACTGCAGAGCAGCGCCTCAAATAATGCAAGCTTGAATTTCTTGAAGCTGAGGAATGTGTGGTAAACCTCTTTTAATTTTTCCCTTATCCTGGAAAGAAACTTAATCCTGTCTACAAGTTTGTTGAGCCGCAGTATTGAAGGATTTAAAATTAAAAACAAAAGAATGATGCATACAACCAGAAATATTACCACAGGTATCACATATGAAGTCGTGCCAACAGTGGAAAAACCCAGGAAAAGGGCAATTACAGCATAAATGGCGGCGCTTATGACGCCTGCAAACCTGTCAACGACCAGCACTGAAGCTGATTTTCCTATGGAGACCTTTGCTTTGTTTGCAACATCTATTGACCTGTAAATATCGCCTCCGATGCTGGTTGGAAGAAGGTTGTTAAAAAAAGAGCCCACAAGAAATGATGATGAAAGATATCCCTGCGATATTCTTATGCCCTGAGTCTTTAAAAGTATCTGCCATCTGAGAGCCGACATCCAGGTGCCAAAAATATGTATGGAAGTGGCAGCCAGCACAAGCGGGATATTAATATCTTTTAATATATTTGCAAAGTTTGCAAAATCCTTGATTCCTGACTTAAACAAAACCAGGTAAGTTATGAGACCGACGCTGATTACAATGCGAAAAGCTGTGGAAATTTTTTTTCTGTGCTTTTTATAGAATTCTTTCAGTCGTTTTGCAATTTTTTTAAAATCTGCCATTAAGCCAGCTATCATTATATTATGTTTATAAAATCTGCAATAATTTGCAATGCAATTTTAACATTTAATCATTTTCATATGTACTTATTTTCCATGTACCATTTTGCAGTAAGGTGTATGCCTGTAGCGAGGTCAATTTTTGGTTTGAAACCCAGCATATCTTTTGCTTTTTTTATGGAAAAAGCCCTGCTTTTCTTGAAAAAAGCCATTCTCCTTCTGTAAATGGGAGGCTCCCTTTTTATTTTTAATTTTCTGTAAATGAATTCAAGACCGGCTGCTGCAATCTCAAATGGCTTATATGGAAGATGTATTTTAGGAGCGGGTACTTTAAACTCTTTTGCTATCATTTTTGAAAGCTCGTTTAGCGTGACATATCTTTCATCACCTATAATAAAAACTTCCCCGCTTATGTTTTCATTTTCAGCAGACAGAATAAACGCATCCACAAGGTCATCTATGTATACCATGTGATATAGCGCCCTGCCATTTCCAAAGAGTATGAATTTTTTTCCGGCTATCATTTTAAACATCTTTAAAAGCCGCATGTCACCGGGTCCGTAAATTCCGCACGGACGGATGACGATTGCTTTAAGTCCTTTTTCTTTTGCAAATTTTATCACCTCGAGCTCAGCGGCGCATTTTGATTTCTGATAGTCATCTCCGGGGCATACTTCAGTGTTTTCATCCCCGGGAGGGTTTTTCACTGTGGTCACAACTCCAATTGTACTGCAGTGCACCAATTTTTTTACACCTGACTGCAGGCATGCATCAAGGATATTTAATGTGCCCTTATAGTTAATATCCCAGAAATCCTTTTCGGAAAGGTTCGCTTTTCTATAAGCAGCAGCAATATTAAAAACCCAGCCCATGCCTTTTATGCCCTCAAATACCTTATTGCGGTCTGTGATATCCCCGTAAATCAATTTCACGGGAAGGCTCTCCAGCACTGAAATATCCGAGCTGTCTCTGACCAGCGCATTGACCTCGTGCCCGTCTTTTATAAGTTTTTTTATAAGGTGGCTTCCGGCAAAACCGGTTCCGCCTGTGACAAATGCTTTCATGTCGGGCTCCTGACAGAAAAATATTATTTATTTAAAAATATTATTTATTTAAAAAAGAAGAATTGTCCGGGCTCTTATTCGTCAAGTATTTCTTTTATAACATAAGTGGGTTTGCCGGTGCCTTCATGGTATGTTCTCATCATTATTTCACCCAAAAGTCCCATTGTTATAAGCTGAAATCCCACGAGGAAGATAAATATTGCCATAATAAAAAGCGGCCTTGTTGAAAGGGGCTGCGCAAAGAACAATCTTTCTACAAGCATCCATATTACAAGGCCTGCACCTATAAAACTTATGAATCCTCCGGCAAGGCCAAACATCTGCATAGGCTTTTTAGAATATGTGAGAAGGAATTTTATTGTTATCATATCAAGTATTACCCTTATCGTCCTCGAAATGCCATATTTTGCTTTACCATATTTTCTGGGATGATGGCTCACAGGTATCTCTGCCACATTGACGCCCATCCAGCTTGAAACTGCAGGTATATAACGGTGCATTTCTCCGTACAGCTCAATATTGGCAAGCACATCTTTGCGGTATGCTTTGAGGGTGCAGCCATAATCATGGAGATGCACATTAAAAAGCTTTGATATCATCCTGTTGGCAATCCTTGAAGGCAGTTTTCTGGATAATGCTTTGTCTTTCCTGTTTTTTCTCCATCCGCTGACAATATCATAACCTTCTTCCATTTTTGCAAGTACAGATGGAATATCTTCCGGATCATTTTGCAGGTCTGCATCCAGCGTGATAACTATTTCACCGCTCGAATATTCAAAACCGGCACGCATTGCCTGAGTCTGGCCAAAGTTTCTCCTGAATTTTATTATCTTGAAGTTTGGATTCTTCAGGTGTATTTCTGAAAGTTTTTTGAAAGAATTATCTCTGCTGCCGTCATCCACCAGGATAACTTCATAGGGTTTTCCTATTTTTTCCATGACCTTGCTTAGTTTGTCATATAAGAGTTCAAGACTTTCTTCTTCATTATATACAGGAACGACAATAGAGATATAAGGCTGGACCTTATCGTCGCCTGAGCATTTTTTCAGCGTATTATTGATTGAATTTGCAAATCCGCCTGTTTTAATCTGCAGACTTTTCATATCTGTATTCTTTTTAGCCATTTCTTTTCAGCTATTTTCAAATAACTGATTTTTACTTTTCATTTCTAGATACCAGGCAACAAAGCGCTTAATACCTTCATCTATAGTTACAATTGGGTTATATTTTAGCATTTTCTTTGCCTTTAATATATCAGCGTATGTTGTAAAAACATCACCGTCCTGGAAATCCGAATAATCGATTTTAGCAGTTTTGCCTGTTTTTTCTTCTATTATTTTTATCATGTCCAGGATTTTTACAGGATTTGAGTTTCCAAGGTTAAATATTTCATATCCTTTAATATTATCAAGATTTGAAGTTATCGTATCGACAATATCTTCTATATATGTATAATCCCTTGAAGAGCTGCCATCCCCAAAAACACTTATCCCTGCTCCTTTGAGTATTTGTCCTGTAAACCTATGTATTGCCATTTCAGGTCTCTGCCTGGGACCGTAAACTGTAAAAAACCTGTAGCAGAAGACTGATATCCCAAAAAGATGACTGTATGAATAACAAATTAGCTCTCCGGCTTTTTTTGTAGCAGCATATGGCGACACAGGGTGATCCACATTATCTGTCTCTGAAAAAGGTATCTTTGTATTTCCGCCATACACTGAAGAAGAAGAGGCAAATACGAATTTTCTGATTTTATATTTCCTGCAGCAATCAAGAAGGTTTATAGTACCCTGTACATTTACTGCTTCATATAGAAGGGCATTGTTTATGGAAGGGCGCACTCCTGCTCTTGCTGCAAGGTGTATGACTGCATCGATTTTGTTTGCTGAAAAAATCCTTTCAAGAGCCTGCATGTCAAGTATGTCATTCCTGTAAAGAGCAAAGCTGCCATTTTGATTTTTTAAAAGCTTATCTTCTATAAACGATATATTCCTTTCCTTTATTAAAGGCGAGTAGTAATCATTGAAGTTGTCGATGCATAAAACACTGCGTCCCATTTCAAGCAATCTTTCACATACATGGGAGCCAATAAAACCAGCGCCGCCGGTTAAAAGTATGCAGGGAATATTTGAGTTTTTATCATACATATTTTTAAAATTTTAAACTAAATAAGCAACAATTTGAAGTGTGCACTTTTAAAACTTAAATGACAATTTTTTAATGCCATATTGATAAAAACCTGCAAATAATTATAATAGACTGATTTATAGGCATATTATTATCACGGATTGATTACTGGTAGTTACCAGTTTTACCTGCTGGACTTTTTAGTATTATGGACAGAAAAACAAAAAAAATAGTTCTCGCAGTTACTTTAAGTGCAGTTGCTGCAATACTGATCACGGTTGCGGTGCTGGGGGTGATCATTTATCATGATTATAAGGAAATGCATGCAAAGCAGCAGGCAATAATTAAAGCGCAGCAGGATTATGAAGCGCCAAACTTCAAAGATGAGAAATCCACTTATATAAAAACTCCCGACAATGCAGAAGTGACTCCGGGAGAAAGCATGGATTTTGAGATTTTCTATAAAAATGCCGGTCCTCTTGATGCTCTTGAGTTAAAAATAGGTATATATTTACCTGATAATCTTGAACTTGTTGAATCTTCGCTTGACGGTCTTGATTATAAGGTCTCATATGGCTCGCTGATTGTCACGGCTGGCGATGTTCCTTCCGGCAGAAGCGGCAGCCTGAGCCTTAGATTTAAAGTCAGGAGCCCGCTGGACAATGGGACAGAAATAGAAAGCCTGAAAGTGAAGCTCAATTATTATAAAGAATCAAAACTTATCGGGAAAAAAGGAGTCTTCAATTACGAATTTGAATCGGGCAGGACTTTTACAGTTGCAAGCAGTCCGGATTTTTCATCATCAGGTATTTCTTTTAAGGAAGTTCCAGAGGATATATCGAGGGGTGATCCCGTCTCTTATGCTATCAATATTGAAAATACCGGCAATATGGATGCCAGTGACGTTGTTCTGAGTATAAAGGGTCTTGAAGATCTTTCGCTGAATCCTGAAGAAAACAGTGGTTTTAATATAGACGAGGGCATTGCTGCTTTAAATCTTGGAGTTTTAAGAGCGGGAGAAAAAAAGGAACTTAATCTGTATGCAGCTTTAAGCGATGAAGCTCAGAATAATGCTGTGGTGGCGCCAGTAATGATTATAAGTTTTGCCGGAAATGAATTTACATTCAAGGCACCTGAGATAGTTGTTACGCTTTATCCTGCATTTGACAAGTCAACGACACAGATAATCCCCAGTGGAGTCGGAGGCAATTATTCCGGAGATGCTGTCGATGTTATTGTAAATGTGAAAAATACTGGTGAAATAGAAGCTGACAATGTGATTGTGAAGCTTATCATGTCAAATTTATTTGTGCTGAATCAGGGGGAACAGGCATGGAATGTTGCAAAGCTTGCAATTGGTGAAGTTGCAACTTTTAAAACCAGCCTGAAAATAATCGAGGGTGTCGTCAAGGATACTTATGCAGACTGCCATTTAAATATTTCTTCGGATCAGACAGAAGAAATACAGGCAGGTAGTTCCCGGATATTGATTTCCGGCGAAAAGCCTTTTACAAGAAATGTTATCCCCATTGTCGCGCTGCACGGAATCGAACCCAGCCCTTCAGGGCTATATGAGCTGAGCACACAGGAGTTTGATTTTCTTTGCGGGACCCTTAAAGCGCTCGGGTACAAAACAATCTCGTTTATGGAGCTTTTGTCTTACTTTGACAGCGGCAAGAAGCTTCCGGAAAAACCGGTGATACTTACTTCTGATGACGGTTATTACAGCATCTATGCGAATGCTTTCCCGATATTGAAGAAATATGGTTATAAAATGACAGTCTTTTTAGTTACAGGCCTGATTGGAAATTCAAATGAAGACAGGCATTTAAATGAGTTTGACCTTGGAAAGCCTGATATTCCTGAAAGGCCAATGCTTATATGGCCTGAGGTTGCTGCAATGTCAAGATACGGGATTGAGTTTCAGTCCCACACAGTTTCACACAGAAAAACAGGAGAGCTGTCAGGCAATGAAGTTTACTTTGAACTTGCCCAGTCAAAAGCAGACATTGAAGGTCATCTTAATAAACCCTGTGTGTTTATTGCTTGGCCTTTTGACAATTATTCCAATTCATTCATACCGCTGCTGCCTCAAATAGGCTACAGGGGGGCCATAAGATATAAAGGAGGCGTAGAGGATGTCAGATCAATCAATATCTATGCTATTAAAAGGATACCATTCTACTCAAGCACCGGTACTTCAAATTATGCGCCGCTGATGGGGCTTAACTGATGCAATAATTGTCGTTTTAATGTATTATTTTATGCAGGAGAGCATTATTGAACAATAATTGTGCTTGATAAGAGACTGTCTTTGATTAAAGATTATCCTTGACCAGAGATCGTGCCTGGTCAAAGATTGCGTTTTATAAAAGATTGCGCTTAATTTCAGAAGGGAATATATGAGATTATTTTTAATAATTTTTTCTTTTATAAATGCGTTCCTCTACTACCTTGTATATGCCTTCTATGACAACATTCTTGGCATAATCGGAGCCGGGTCAGGGGCTGCTGCTGCCGGTTTTTTTGCCTTTTTTAAGATAGTTGTCCTGATTGTGATTGGTTTTTTAATAGGCCTTGTTGTCTCATTTATGACAAGGGTTCAAATTGAAAGGACATTTTTTGACTACAGGATTGCCATTGTTGCAGGAATAATACCGTTTATTCTGCTCATATTGTCGGCTGGCGCTATTACTGATTTTATAGTGACCGGGATTTTCAATTCAAACAGGCAGATAAGTGAATTTGTATTTTATTTTCTTTCAAGGCAGATAATCTGGACACTGTGGCTCGGATTTGCAATGGGCGCATCAGTGAGGGTATCTTTCAGGAAGAAACTGAAACACGAAACTTATTTTAAGCTTGAGGATAATGTAAACATACCTTCCTGAGGCTGAGCCCCCTCAAGAGATAAATTTTTCAGAGGCCTGCAGCCTGGTACATGAAAACTGCTCCCCAGTCATCTCCCGGATTATTTGTAAGCTGTGTTTTGCCTGAGCCATCAGCATTCATTAAAAATATTTCACCGCCGGCATTGCTGGAATTATATACGATATAATTATTATCAGGCGAAAAAGTGGGAAGCCTGGCTCCCTCAGGGGCATCTGTAAGCTGTACAATGTTTTCACCGTTTATATCCATTACAAATATCTGCTCCCTGCCGCCTGCATTTCCGAGATAAACTATTTTTTTCCCATCTACTGAATATTTCGGAACTCTGCAGCTTACTCCCGGTTTTGAGACCTGCCTTAGATTTGTCCCATCCATATTCATCTCAAATGCCTGCTCATTGCCCGTGCCGCCTGATTCAAACAGAACCTTATATTCAAATGGATGAGCATTTGGATGCCAGTCATTGGTTCCCGGATTTTTTGTAAGTCTTGTGATTTTACTTCCGTCACTTTCCATGACATAAATTTCCCAGTTATCCTCTGTATAGATCTCAATGAAAATATACCTGCCGTCAAATGACCATGACGGGTATCCGTGCCTGTCGGGACCAAATGTTATCTGATGCTTGTCAGTTCCATCCCAGTTCATGACAACTATCTGCCATGTCCCGCCTATATCTGAAGAGTAAGCTATTTTTTTGCCGTCCGGAGAAATTGCCGGATACTGATCTCTTCCGCTGGAATCAGTCAATTGCATAAGCCCGCTCCCGTCCAGATTCATGCTGAATATATCTTCATTGCCCCGAAGGTTTGAAACAAATACTATTTTTTTAAGGGTGTAGTCAATGTCAAGTGATCTCGGTACGCCCTGAGTGATAAATTTTTTATTTATTGCCCAGCCGCTTATCCGGAGCTTATTTCCGTTAAAGGAAGCATCAGCTTTTATGATAACATTGCTTGAAGCCTGCCCGCCCTCGACAATAATATTTCTTGTCAGATACTGGTATGCGCCTGATGGGGTGTATGCATAGACATACAGTTTATGGGTTGAGCCCGGCTTAAAATTGCTGCCGTCAAATGCCAGATAATAACCGCTGTTATTATAATTTGCATTGCCCATGGCATTGCCGACGTCTGCGCGCTCCAGTCCGTACTGCGCCTGTCCAAGGGATTTCCCGAAATTCTTCGGTCCATCAATATAAGCTTCTACTTTATTAATTCCGGTATTTTGCGTAACACTTAG
>MWAX01000109.1 GCA_002068775.1 Actinobacteria bacterium ADurb.Bin346
TGAATGTCCGGGAAAAAATGAGAAAAATAAAGACAGTGCTTATAAAAAAAGCAGTAAAAAAACTGCTGATTGATGCAAGCTTTTCACTTCCTCAAGACATCATAGATGCCATTAAAAAGGCAAAGGAAAGCGAAGAAAGTGAAATGGCATCAATGGTGCTGCAGATGATTTTGGAAAATGCCTTAATAGCAAAAAAAGAAAAGCTTCCGCTTTGCCAGGACTGTGGAAATACTTATATTGATTTAGAGATCGGCCCTGACGTGTGCCTTGACACAGGCGGAGACAATAATGAGCAGGAATTTTTGGTCAGTGCAATAAATGAAACAGTGGCAGAAGTTTACAAAGATTACTACCTCCGCACATCAATAGTATCTGATCCTCTTTTTGACAGGCTAAATACAGGCAATAATACACCTGCAATTATAAGCTGCTGCCACAGCAGGGTGCCGGGACTCAAAATTTCTGTTTTTATAAAAGGCGGCGGCAGTGAAAACTGCTCGTGGCTTTTTATGTTAAATCCCGGAGCAGGTAAAGATTTAATAAAAAACAAAGTAATAGAACTTATAAAAGAAAATGCCACCAAGGCATGCCCTCCGGTAATAATCGGCATTGGAATAGGCAAGGGTGCCGCTGGAGCTGTTGTGCTTGCAAAAAAGGCAGCTTTCAGGCCGCTTGATGTGCCAAATCCAGATATGCGCTACAGGCTGCTTGAAGAGGAAATACTAAAGGAGTCAAACCTTACAGGGATCGGCCCGCAGGGGCTTGGAGGAAGGACAACGGCAATTGGATGCAGCATAGAATTTGCCCCCTGCCACATGGCGACACTTCCGGTAGCAGTATTTTTAGGTTGCCATTCAACCAGGCGCGCCTCAACCGCTCTATGATTTAAAAAGCTTATTAAAAATAGCATTTTTTAGCTTGAATTTGGGTTACTGTGTGGCAAGATGAGAAAGTGCTGTTAACCTTAGTTTATACTTGATGATTATATCCAATTAGCGTATACTACACTGTATGGAAACCACAGTTCTGGAAAAATTAATAATTGATTGGAACCCTCACTTCGAGGATATCAGGCATGGCGCCTGGAAGGGAACAATACCCAGAGAGAAGTATTTAAAAACACTAAAAGAACTTATAAATATACGACACACAGTGATTCTTACGGGAGTCAGGCGAGCCGGCAAATCAGTGATCATGCAACAGTTAGCCGGATGGCTCATAGAGGAGCAAAAAGTCCCGCCTAAAAATGTTGTTTATCTATTTTTGGAAGACATACAAGTAAGCCAATATCTAAATCTCGGAGCTGATCTTCTGGAAATGCTTTATACTTATTATCTTGAACGCTATAATCCCGAGGGCAGGATTTATCTTTTTCTTGATGAAATACAGGGCATCAGAGACTTTAACCGCTGGATAGCCAGCCGGTATGAACGGAAGGAAAATATAAAGTTTTTCCTTTCCGGTTCCAGGAAATCGCTCATAGAAGCGGAAAGCGCAGAAGTTTTAACTGGGCGCAATGTCCAGATAGATGTTTATCCATTTAACTTTTATGAATACCTGCTGGTTAAAAATATAGAAGTGAAGGGAGAGGCAACAGCGCAGTCTATATGGGACTTAAATTCCAGCCGCCAAATACCCATTCTCCATCATCTTGGCAATTACTTATATGAGGGCGGATATCCTGAGATAGTCCTTGCTGAAACCGAAATGGAAAAAAGAGCCATCGCCTCTGCATATTACCGTGATAGTGTCAGCCGTGATGTACTTATACCCAACTATCTTAGAAATGCCAGGGATGTTGAAGTTTTGGGACTGCAAATACTTTCTGATTTTGCCAAAACCCATACTTTTAGCAGTTTAAGTAAACCTAATAAATTATCTGTAGACACCGTTAAAAATTACCTGAAATATTTTGAACAAGCATACATGTTTTTCGAAAGTACATATTTTTCCTATAAAACCAAAGAAACCCAGGATATTCAGAGACCTAGAAAAATTTATGCTGTTGATAATGGACTGCGTAATTTTAATACAGCCCAACTTAGGCCGGATTTAGGCCAGTGCGCCGAAAACGCAGCTTTTATAGAGCTTAAAAAGAACAATGCGGCTATATATTATTGGAAGGGTAAACGGGAATTAGATTTTGTAGTTTTAAACCCTGGTTTATCTTTATATAACGTTTCATATACAGATCATCTGCATGACAGGGAAATAGAGGGTATGGTTGAAGGTTTAAAGGAATTCAAATTAAGCAGTGGAACCATACTCACCAGAAATTATTTTACCAGGAAAGAAATTGAAGGAAAAACTATAGAATTTATACCATTATGGGTCTGGTTAATCCTGAATGGAAGAGTATTTTTTAAGGAAAAATTATAAGAGCCTGGCTCACACAAAGGGTGATCTTAAAATTGTTAAAGACTTTATCCCCTGGCCTGATCAGCTGGCTCTAAAAGAAGCCTGACACCTTACATAATCAAGAAATTGTAGTGCCCGCGCTGAGCCTGTTTTGTGCTCAATTTTATCAAAAAGCGCGGAAGTCAGTAAACAGAAGACTTCTTGCCAGAAGATGATAGGAGAGGTAGTGGACCGGTATGTTTCACATAATCAAAAGGGGGCATAGCCGGGCACTATACAAATCAGTGCTGTGCTTATTTATTTTACCGTATATACTGCAGCAGGATTTGAGTACAGGATTTTTTCTGCAAGTTTTACTGCATCTTCAAAACTGAAATAGCCCTCTGACACTTTCCTGTAAAGCAGTCCGGAGATTATTTCTTTGGCTTTTTTTATGCTTCCGTATGTGCATTCAACAATAAAATTGTCGCCTCCAAAGGCAAATATCTTATTTGAAGGTATGGTCTCAATTGCAAGGTTTAATATATCCCTGTAGAGGTCAAAAGATACCTGCTGTATCCAGCAGAAATCAAAATACACATTGGCAAATTGCTTGGCTATTGTAATTAGTTCCTGTGAATAGGGAAATCCTGCATGGAAAATATCAAACCTGCAATTCCTGTACTTTAAGAACAAATTATTTAAAAAACACGGGTTTGTATTTGACACGTCACCCCTGTTTCCATTTAAGAGGCCGGTGTGAATCTGTACTGGCCACTCTCTGGCAATTGCTTTCTGGATTATATAATGTACAAGAAAATCCTGAAGAGGTTTCAGCTCATCTTTTGACAAAAAGTCAACTCTTTCAAAAAATCCGTAATCCTTAAGCTTAAATATTCTTGAAAAAACTATTTCGGCGTCATAAAGACTCGTCTCTTCAAAATTTATTGTCCTGAAATAAGCAATGACAATCTTTAAGACTTTATAACCCGTATCTGCACTTTCTTCAAATACCCTGTCAATCAGTGAAAGGTAATCTTTTAAGCTGTAAATACTTACACTGTATTTCTGTTCAAGCCTGAAGATATCCTCCATGCAGCATATACAGATAATATCCTCAAAATTTTTTACAGCCACCATATCCTTCCTTGCTTGGGGCTCCTGATTATTAATTCCCGGCATATTCTCTATAAAATTAAGCATGTGCCTGATGTTTGATTTTTCATTTAAGACTTTATCGTACCAGTTGATTTTTTTGGTATCTTCAAGCTTTTTTGAAAGTTCAATATAAGTATTTTCATTTAATTCTTCTATGCCGAAAAGGTCCTTTATTGACTCAAGAACGATTTTTGTATAAGAAGTGTTTTTTACATTTTCAAAATGAGGGAAAAATATTTCCCATCTTTTGCTGATATCTATCGACTGGTCAAAGAGCCTGTTATAATCACTTTCAGTCATACCCGATGAGCCAAGGTCTGAGGCGACGTAGTGACTGAACAGATAGAAGACATCCAGGCTGTTTTGTCTTCTTTCCTCTTCGTGCATCAGATGTTCATGGGTATCAAAAACAGGCATGGGTGATACAGACTCGCTTATTTGGTTGAATAATTTTTCATCACGCATCGGTTTGCCTTTCTTTTTAAAAAAATAATATTTGTCAGTATATTATAAGACTTTTACTGGAAGATTTTATTAAAAATAATTCCCATTAATATCAGTCGCATAATAGTATTCCGGAGAGTATGTAAAATCTCAGTCATTTCAGTATGCATCATCTCATATACTTTTTAAATAAAGCAAAGGCAGGATAAAAAATATTCTTGGGGAGATGCGTTGTTGAGAGCTGCTCCCGAGCTTATTAAGATTATTTCCTTACCATAAGAAGTAGTTCATCTTGTGAAAATATCGCCACCATGGCTGTCATAAGCCACTATTAAAGGGAAGTCCTTGACCTCGAGCCTGTAAATAGCTTCAGGCCCAAGGTACCGATAGGCAACAACCTCTATCTTTTTAACTTTTCTCGAAAGATATGCAGCAACTCCTCCAACAGCAACAAAATAAACTGCTCCATACTGCCGGAACAATTTTTTTGCGTTTTCACTCCTTTTACCTTTGCCGATTGCTGCCTTAAGTCCCGCTTTAAGCAATGGCTCTGTCATATCATCCATCCTGGCGGAAGTTGTCGGCCCTATGCTGCCGCATGGTTTTCCCGGAGGAGCCGGCGACGGACCAAGGTAAAATATTGCCTGATTTTTAATATCTACCGGCAGCCCGAGGCCCCAGCCGATTGCTTCCAAAAGCTTTTTATGCGCAGCATCTCTTGCAGAAAATATGGTACCGCTCAGGTGCACAATGTCACCGGCCTTTAGACATTTCAAATCATCGCCATTGAAAGGCGCAGTAATTCTTAAAGGCTCAGCAATACTTAAAGGAGCAGCAGTTTTTTTTGGCTTATTCATTAAAATTTATGAAGTAAAAAATTTTTATCCTCTGGTTTTTTATAACACTTATTCTTTATCCCTGTCATCAAGAGGAGTGAAATATTTGTCCCTCTTGAAATAATTATCGTATGAATAATACGGTTTTCTGGATTTTGTCACCCTTCTTCGTCTTCTGCTGAAAAGAAGCACAAACAGCAGAAATATAATAAAAATGCCAATAAGGCCAAGCACGACGACCAGGATATAAGAAAGATATTTTATACGCTTGCCTTCTATAAATACTTCTTTCTGCTGGCCAAACTCAAGATTCCAGATAGCAATATTCCCATCGCCTGTAAGGTCCGCATTGCTCTTTGTGATTTTAACCGGAAACTTGACCTGATAGGTGATTTTTAAAAGCTCAGGATCTGCATTGAAGAGACCTGAAATCCTTGTGAGGTCGCCTGTATTCCCCTGGGCTTCAATAAGGGCATCATCTATCTTCATGTCTATATAATCTTTGAAGAAATAATTACTGTAGAAAAAATAATTTTCCGTTTCCATTTTTGCGTAGAAAAGCTTTGGCGGAGTTTCCGCGAAATTGTCTATGGAAATATGCTGCAGAAAATTGACATCATCAAATTCCTGTGCTGATTTAAAATGTGTATAACCTTCTTTATCATAAGTCTCCACTTTTCCTTTTGGAAGAGAGCTCAGTATTTTGTCATTTAAAGATTCATTCCCTGAAAGGATCACTTCACCTTTTTTTAGATACTGTGTCTTGACAGCAATGTCCACGGCTCGCGTCCCTGAATAATCAGCTTTGATCTGCGTGTAAATGTCAAAAACTGTTTCATCGCATGAAGTGGTGAAAAAGATAATTACTGCAAAAGTCAAAGATATAAGCAGGAATTTTAATAATTTGTATTTAAAGGTTTTTGAAACTGCCATTGCACTAATTGTATTTTCTTTCAATTTTAACAAATATGCATTCATGTTAAAATATCTTTATTATTAAATAAAGTCATGTTCTGCGGTAATTTTGATGAAGGGTCTGTTTATAACTTTTGAAGGCATTGACGGGTCAGGCAAAACAACCCAGATTAAACTCCTGGCAGATTTTCTTGTTAAGAAAGGCCACAATGTCGTTGTTACAAGAGAGCCCGGCGGTACTCCTATAGGCGACAAGATAAGGGATATACTTCTGGACCCTTCCAACAGAGGCATGTCTGTAAGAGCAGAGACTTTGTTATTTGAAGCGTCAAGAGCGGAAATAGTTGATAAAGTGATTCGTCCTGCCCTTGGTGAAGGAAAAGTGGTTATCTGTGACAGGTTTTTTGATTCGACAATCGCTTATCAGGGAACAGCAAGGGGTCTGGGCGCAGATAAGATCCTGGATTTGAGTCTGTGGGCAACAGACGGGCTTGTGCCGGACATCACATTTTTGCTTTCAGCAGACAGGTCACTGTGCGGCATCAGGTTAAAAACACGAAAAAAAACACCTGACAGGATAGAATTTGAAGAGGATGGTTTTAAAAAAAAGCTTCAGGATGGATACATAGAGCTTGCAGGCAGTTTCCCCGGAAGGATAGTTGTTGTAAATGGCGAGCAGGAAATTAAGACTATCTTTGAAATTATAAAAAACCGGATAAAAGAGTTATTATAAATATGCTACTGGATGATCTCAGCTATCTTGCAGACTGCAGTAAAAACAGGTCAAACTTAAAAATATTAAATTACAGCATAGACACGGACTCACTCTCTCATGCCTATATTTTTTGCGGCAACTCAATAAACCTGCTTTTTAATATTGCTCTTTCATTTGCTGCATCAATAAACTGTGAAAGCAAAGGCTGCGGCTCGTGCCATGTATGCAGAAATACGCTTAAAGGAATTTATGAAAATATAATTATTTTAGAGCCTGAAGGAAATTTTATCACCATGGACAGGGTAATTCAGCTTCAAAAATTCATGTCTGTAAGCGCATATTCTCCAGGCTATAAAGTTTGTATAATCAGAGAAGTTGATCTTTTAAACAAGGAAGCAGCAAACAGGCTATTAAAGACTCTCGAAGACCCTCCAGACGAAAAGAGCATTTTTATCCTTCTTACGGAAGATCTTCCTGCAATAATGCCCACAGTGTCATCCCGCTGTATAATATTTGAATGGGATTTTTTAACTGCTGAAAAAAATAATATCATGAATTTAGATGAGGAACTGTTCAGAAAGCTTATTGATGAAGGAATAACCGGCATGCTTTCCAGCGCAGATGGCAATAGTTATAAGGACTGTCTTGAGCTTGCCGCACGGATAAATGAATATATAAAGGGAAGTTTTAAAAATGATGATGAAGAAGAAGGCAGGTCACTGGTTGAGATGTATAAAAAAACCGGAGCGGCAAAAAATGAGATTAAAAAACTTGAAGAATCCCTTAAAGCTAAAAATAAAAGGAAGCTTAATAAATTTATAAATTTGGGTATAAATTATGTTTTTGATATAATAGCTGCCTGGCTCGAGGATATTCTTTCAGTCAGCCAGGGCGCTTCAAAGGAAGCGCTTAATGTACCGGATAATTTTAATTTTATAAAAAAATATTTCAGCAAGCCGGACAGCTCCCGGGTGTTTGCCCTTATGGATGTCATTGAGAAAAACAGGAAATACCTTAAATATTCCATATATCCGGAACTTGCTCTTGATAATATATTCCTGCAGATGAAGTTATTAAATGCAGTCAATTAAAAAAAATAAAAATTGTATCCGGAGCGTAAACAGCTTAAACATATGTTAACAAATAGATTGTACAGGAGGTGCCTTTGCCTTTAATAACAGGAATATTATTTAGAAAAAGCGGCAACATATACTATTACGATCCGGGAGACATAATACTTAAAACCGGGGATAAAGTGATATGCCGTGTTGACAATACTACAGAAATTGGGGAAGTAGTCGCACCGCCGGCAGAAGTAAACAATGGCGAGGCCGCTGCAGTTATAGAGCCGATAACCAGGGTGATCAGGAAGGCAACTGAATATGATCTTTCAATCCTTGAGCTTAATAAAACCAAGGAAGAAGAAGGCGTAAAAAAATTTGATGAACTTGCAAAAGAGCACGGTCTTTTAATGAAGCTTGTCGATGTGCATATTGTTTTTGATAAAAGCAGGATGATATTTTATTTTACTGCAGAAAAACGTGTGGATTTCAGGGAAATGGTCAAGGAACTTGCTTCCCACTTTAAAATAAGGATTGAGCTGCGGCAGATTGGCGTGCGCGATGAGGCAAAAATTGTGGGCGGGCTGGGGCCATGCGGGATGAATCTTTGCTGTAAGAGTTTTTTAACTGATTTTGAGTCAATTTCAATTAAAATGGCAAAGGACCAGAATCTGCCTCTGAACCCTCTTAAAATATCAGGGATTTGCGGGAGACTCATGTGCTGCCTGAAATATGAATATGATTGTTACAAGGATTTTCTTGACATTGCTCCCGAGCGCGGAATCAAAGTAAAAACAAAATTCGGTATGGGTGTAATAATAGGATATGAGTGCCTGAAGAAATCACTTATTGTTGAGTTTGAAAATGAGAATAAGCTGAGCATCCCTCTTGATGAAGTTGAAGTCACCAATGAGAGGGTCCCAATTGACGAAGATAATAACAGTCATTAATTAACAAATAGCCAGTGTCAGGGCCGATGTAGCTCAATTGGTAGAGCAGCTCATTCGTAATGAGCAGGTTACCGGTTCAAGTCCGGTCGTCGGCTCCACATTTATTCATTATTTAAAAAATTACAGGATAGCAATGCTTATTAATGGCTTAAAAAAAAGATTATTAAAAGAAATAACAGCCTGGCTTAAGGATTTTAACGGTCATGACGTCGCCTCTGCCGGTGGCGCGGGGGCTGAAAGCAGCAGCAGCGTCATTAAAGTCAATTTGCAGTCAATAAGCCTTGGTGAGCCAAAAAATAAAAACTTCGGCGATCTGAGCACAAATGCAGCAATGGTGCTGGCGCCTGTCCTCAAAAAGAGCCCGATGCAGGTTGCGGAAATCCTGAGTGAGCAGTTCATTAAAAAATGGGAGGAAGCATCAGCGGTCAGCATTGCAGCTCCGGGGTTTATTAATTTTACTTTAAACACTTCTTATCTTATGAAGGCTATTTCAGTAATTGCAGAAGACTTTACAAAGTACGGCAGGAACTTAAACGGCAAAGGTAAAAAGGTCCAGGTCGAATTTGTAAGCGCAAACCCGACTGGAAACCTGCATATCGGCCATGGACGCTGGGCTGCGCTTGGAGACAGCCTGTCAAATATTTTTGCTGCAAACGGATATGAAGTCTGCAGGGAATATTATGTAAATGATTTTGGAAGCCAGATAGCAAAATTTGCCTGGTGCATATACAGTCTTTACCTCAAAGCTTTTGGCAAAGAAGTGCCATATCCTGAAGATGGATATCCTGAAGAGCTTGTAAAAACAGTTGTAGATGAAATTATCTCTGAAAACAAAGAGTCATATCTTAAGGATTCTCCGGTTGCCGCCGGACAGGACGATTATCCTGCAGATGTCGCAGCAATTGGCAGGCGCGGTATTGAGATCATGATAAAAAGGATACAGCACACGCTGTCATCGATGGGTGTTGAATTTGATGTCTGGTTTTATGAAAGCAGTCTTTATGAAGGAGAAAATTTTGAAAAGATTGTAGAATCATTGAAGCAAAAAGGGGTCATTTATGAAAAAGACAGCGCCTTCTGGTTCAAGGCATTGCAGTTCGGGGACGAAAAAGACAGGGTTGTCATAAGGTCCAGCGGCGAGCCCACATATTTTGCTTCGGATATCATGTATCTGTTAAATAAGGTACGGAGAGGATTTGACAGGCTTATTTACATACTCGGCGCCGACCATCACGGTTATATAAAGAGGCTTCATGCAATAGGACGCGCAACAGGGTTTGATGATGAAAACATAGAAGTTATTATCGGGCAGCTGGTTCATCTTGTAGAGAATGGCAAGACGGTAAAAATGTCAAAGCGCAGAGGAAAGGTCTATATGCTTGATGATCT
>MWAX01000110.1 GCA_002068775.1 Actinobacteria bacterium ADurb.Bin346
GCTGATTTTAATTGATATTATAATTTAAAATCTGAACCGCCTGCTGCCTGCCTGCCGGCGTTCACCTGCTAAGACTATTCTTGAATAAAATCAGATGCCTGCTTTTATATTACTTTAAACTGCAAAATTTTATTCAAAGAAATATTAAAAAAAGTACAAAATAATTAATAAAGTTATTTACAAATTCCCTTTTTTGTGATATCTTTTGGATAAAAGTGGGGAGAAGTGGTGAGAAAGAGATGCGTACTCCCTATTTATAATTAAAATTGGTTAACCAAAATTAAAATGTTTTTAGGCGAGTATTACCGTACAAAGGATAATAAAGGCAGAGTTTTCGTTCCTTCTAATTTCAGGGAAGAACTCAGGGGAGGCATTGTATTGTCAAAAGGTTTTGACGAGAAATGTCTTTTTTTATTCTCCAGAGAAGGCTGGCAGGCCCTGCAGGGCAGGATAATGTCCGTGCCAATCGCAAAGAAAAACCTCCAGGTGTTCTCAAGATGGTTCTTTTCATCAGCAAGAGAAGCAGAAGTTGATCCGCAGGGCAGGATAAAGATACCACAGGAACTAAGCGATCATGCCGGGCTTGATAAAGATATTGTTCTTATTGGCGTTTCCGACAGGATAGAATTATGGGCAAAAGAAAAATGGGAAGAATATTATAGCAAAGCTGATACCAGTTTTACCGGAGAAAGCGGGACTTTCGAAGAACTGGGCTTTTAGACATTGGCAGCACATTGAAAATAAAATCATAGATTGAAAATAATAAACCGGAATTTTTATAAGTGTTGATTTATCAAAATGGGATATACGGATACACACATACCAGTAATGAGAAAGGAGGTGATGCATTATCTCAATTTAAAAAAAGGCGACCTTATTTTTGAAGGAACACTTGGCGGTGCGGGCCATACTGTAGAAATAATTAAAGCCATTGCCCCCACAGGCAGAGTAATTGGAGTTGACCTAGATAGCCAGGCCATAAGCACCGCCGCCAGAAATCTTGAAGCTAAAGGCCTTTTAAAATTCATAACTATAGTAAATGATAATTTTTCCAATATTAAAAATATTCTAAGAGAAAATTCATTACAGTTTATAAATGGGTTTCTTCTCGACCTCGGGCTTTCTTCAATGCAGATAAGTGAGTCAGGGCGGGGGTTTTCGTATCTGAAAAATGAAAAGCTTGACATGAGATTTAAAGGTGAAACCGGCATAAAGGCATCAGAAATACTGAATGAATACTCTGAAGGGCAATTAAGCAATATATTTTATAAATATGGTGAAGAAAAATGGTCAGGCCGGATTGCAAAAAATATTGTAATTTACAGATCATCCAGAAAACTGGAACTGACCGGCGAGCTCATTGAAATAATAAAAAAGTCAATACCTCTCAAATATCAGCACCGACAGGGAGGACATCCTGCAAAAAGGGTTTTTCAGGCTATAAGAATAGAAGTCAACAGGGAGCTTGAGAATCTCAGCAATGCTCTAAGAGATGGTGTTGATGTGCTGACGAAAGGCGGAAGAATGGTGGTGATTTCATACCATTCGCTTGAAGACAGGATAGTGAAAGACATGTTCACGTCTTTTACAGGGATGTGCACCTGTCCACCCGATTTCCCGGAATGCAGATGCAATCCGGTCAGAAAGGGTAAGATAATCACCAGAAAGATTATAACCCCGTCAGACAGCGAATTGCTGGAAAATCCGAGATCGAAAAGTGCAAAGATGAGGGTTTTTGAAAAAGATTAAATTAAACAAAATTATAAACAGGCATACGCTGTTAAACAATTACAGAAATTAAAAAATTAAATGTCATGAACACAAGGCTTGCAGAAGAAGAAATTTTTAACAGGAAAACATACCCGCTGCTTTATCTTGTAAAAAGGCAGGAAAAAACAGGCAAAGAAAAAATCATACATACGAGATCCGGGGCATTTTACATAATGATGATAGTGGTTATATTTTTTGCAATGGGGATACTGATAAATATTGGCCTGAAAATTCAGAATTTAAATTATGAGAGGAAAATAATAGAAGCAAATGAACTTATATCACTTGAAAATGAAAGGACCGACCGGATAAAGCTTAAAATATCAGAACTTACAAGTCCTTCAAGGATAATCAGGACTGCTGAAGAAAATCTTGACATGCAGTTATCTGACAAAATAAAAATAATGAAAGTTTCGGGCAGCAAGCTTGGAGCTGTGGAAAAAGTGCAGGATTTTATGACAGAGAATACACCGTCAAGCACTGAAAATTATGACAATTTCCTGGGGACAATCTACAGCGTAAAGGATATTATAATGGTGGTCTCAGAAGGAGTGTTAACTTTTTTTATTCCATAAATTATAATTAAAAAAAGTCAAGATGATTAGGGAAGTCGATAACAGAATCAACAGGAAAAGGGTATATTTCCTGTTTTTTTTATTTATTGCCGCATTTATACTGATAATATACAAGCTTGTATCTATTCAGTATTTATATGCGTCAAAGTATAAGACATATGCTGATTTCCAGCATATGGAAGAGTTCGTTATAAACTCCAAAAGAGGTAAGATACTGGACCGGAATGAAGTGGAGCTAGCAACAAGCCTTATTGAAAAAACAGTTTATGCAAATCCGAAACTGGTAATTAGCCCGGAAAAAGAGGCACGGGCTTTGTCAGAAATACTTGAATCAGATCCTGTTGAGCTTGAATCCAAACTGAGCAATAAAGAGCTCGGATTTGTCTATATTAAGCGCCAGATAAGCTCAGAAACTGCGGACCTTATAAGCCAGCTTAACCTGCCTGGAATTTATATTCAGAATGAAAATAAAAGATATTACCCCCAGGATGAAATTGCATCCTCCATAATAGGATTTACAGGGATTGACAATAATGGGCTCAGCGGCATTGAGCTTGAATATGAAAAAGTCCTCAGAGGTGTTGACGGAAAGTATTTAATTGAAAAAGATGTTTATGGAAAAATAATCCCGGGGTCAAACAATAATTATATTGCTCCGCTTGATGGAGGCGACATTGTCCTTACCATAGATTCACAGGTACAGTACATTATGCAGCAAAAGCTTGCAGAAGTTGCAGAGGCTTATAAAGCAGAGCATGCAATTGCTGTTGTGATGAATCCCAAAACAGGTGAAATATATGCAATGGGCAGCTATCCGGGTTTCAGCCTGGATAACTATCAGGATTATGAAACCAGTTTGTATAAAAACCTTGGGATTTCTTTTACTTATGAGCCTGGCTCAACTTTTAAAATTGTAAATATTTCTTCTGCAATAGAAAGCGGAAGCATAGGGCCTGAGCAGAGTTTCAATCTCCCGCCAAGCATCAAAGTCGGGGATAAAATAATTAAAGAGATTTTCAGGACATACAATATTAATTATACTACAGGGGAGATAATAAAATATTCCAGCAATATAGGCGCAGTGACTTCAGCTCTTGCAATGGGTAAACAGGTTTTTTACGAATCAATAAAAAGATTTGGTTTTGGAGAAGTTACAGGCATAGACCTGCCGGGGGAGGAGCCGGGGTTAATTTATAATTACAAACAGTGGCCGTCTTCAATGATAGGAGCGCTTGCTATAGGTCAGAGTATCTCTGTCACTCCTTTGCAGCTGGTCCGCGCTGCATGTGTTATTGCAAATGGCGGATATCTTGTCACGCCATATATTGTTAAAGAAATAAGGCTGCCTAATGATAAAATAGAATATCCTGCAAAAAAAGAAGATGTAAAAATCATCAGCACTGAAACAGCGTCAGCAGTAAAAGATATGATGCTGGAATGTGTAAAAGACGGGACCGGCACAAGAGCTCAGATAGAAGGGGTCAATGTATGCGGTAAAACAGGCACTGCCCAGAAATCTAATAAAAGCGGCATAGGGTATACGGAAGGAAGAGTAATCACTTCATTTCTCGGTTTTGCACCATACGAAAATCCCCAGGTTGCAGTTTTAATAGTTGTCGATGAGCCGCAGGGAGCTGAAAATGAAATCTGGGGCGGAACCGTCGCGGCTCCGATCTTTAAAGATATCATGAGTTTTTCTTTAAAAAGATTAAGATTTTATTCAAGCGAGGAAGTATCATAATGAAACTGTCAGTGCTTCTTGAAGGCATAAGTTTTGGGGCCGGTATGCCTGATAAAGCTGCCGGTAGCAAAGAAATTACAGGCATAGCCATAAATTCAAAAAAAGTTAAAAAGGGTTACATTTTTATTGCAATACCAGGTTTTAAAAAAGACGGACATGACTATATAACCGAAGCTTTAAACAATGGCGCAGCAGCCGTTATGGCTCAGAAAAGTGTCCCGCTTCCTGAAGGTATCATCAGGATAATGGTACAAGACTGCCGCAAAGAGCTGGCTGTAATCTGCAGAAATTTTTTTAAAAACCCGACTTCAAAAATCATGATGGCAGGCGTGACAGGGACAAATGGTAAAACCACATCTGTTTTTTTGCTTGATTCTATTTTCAGAAGCGCTGGCTTTAAAACGGCATATATCACAACCGTGAATGCGCGGATTGCAGGACAGCCTCTCTCTTTTGACCGCACTACCCCGGACAGCCTCGATCTTAATGAGTTCTTTTCGAATTGTCTTTTAAAAAATGTGAATACAGCGGCAATGGAAGTATCTTCTCACTCCATAGATCTGCACAGGGTAGACTGGCTGAATTTTGATTATTTTCTTTTTACAAACCTGACACAGGATCATCTTGATTATCATGAAAATATGGAAAATTACTTTACAGTCAAAAACCGGCTATTTGCCGGCAGTGATAGAAGTTTATTTGGAGGGAAAGCTGCTGCTGTAAATATTGATGATTATTATGGGGAAAAAATAGCTGCTTTCACTGACCTGAAAGCCATTACTTACGGCATCAATAACCCCGCAGCGACTCTCAATGCCAAAGATGTGATATCTTCTATAGAAGGCATAGACATGATGGTAAGTTTAAAAACCAGCTTTTCGATGGACGGCGCCGCCGGGTGGAAACATGGCGGCCTAAGAGTAAAATCATCACTCTGCGGCCATTTCAATGTATACAATATCCTTGGGAGCATTGGAATAAGTATACTGGCAGGCATTGACCCGAATAAAATCCTTGATGGCATTCAGTCAATGCATGGTGTGCCCGGAAGATTTGAAAAAATCAATACAGGCAGGAAAATAAATGCTATTGTTGATTATGCGCACACACCTGATGGATTGGATAATGTTTTAAAGACATCTCGCTCTCTGCTCCCTGAAGGCGGAAAGCTGATATCTGTGTTTGGATGCGGGGGTGACAGAGACGCAAAAAAAAGGAAAATAATGGGTGAATTGTCGGCAAATATTGCGGATTTTACAATAATAACTTCTGACAACCCGAGAACAGAAGATCCCGAGGCAATTATAAGGATGATAGAAGAAGGATTTATATCAGCCGGCGATAAGAAATACATAAAAATCACTGACAGGAAAGAAGCAATAACAGCAGCTCTTGAAATGGCAGGACCTGAAGATATAGTGCTGGTAGCAGGAAAAGGGCATGAAGACTACCAGGAATTTGCAGACAAAAAGATTCATTTCAGCGACCAGGAAATTATAAGAGAATGGGGCGGGGTTTGAAAATTGGACAAAAAATCAGTATAAAGAAATTGATAAGCTGGACTGGCTGCAGTGTTTTATCTTACGGTGCCGCTGCAGATGGCCAGAATGCGTATATAAGCTCTATATCTACCGACACCAGGAAGATTAAAGAGAATGATTTTTTTATACCTGTTTTGGGACAGAATTATGACGGCCATGATTTCCTGGCAGAGGCCGTTAAAAAGAAATGCGCTGGTTTTGTGATTGATTCCAGGCACAGCGGATCAGCAGATTCAGCGAGGTCAGGCACTGACCCAAAGTTATGGGAAAGGCTGGTCATTCTTCAGGCGGAAGATACAATAACTTTTTTACTTGACGTGGCGCATAACTATATAAGAAAGTTTAATCCTCTGGTAATTGGCGTCACCGGCAGCGCCGGAAAAACAACAACAAAAGATTTTATTGTAGAAATCCTTTCAGGAGCTTTTAATACCGGATTCACGCCCGGCAACTTTAATACTGAGCTGGGCATTGCACTTGCCGTGCTTGAAATCACAAAAGACACTCAGTTTTTTGTGGCAGAGCTCGGAATGAGAGCCAGCGGACAGATAGAAATGCTTTCAAAAGTCATAAACATTGACATTGGTGCAATTACATCGGTTGGCGAATCGCACCTTGAGTTTTTTAATAATGTCGAAGACATTGCACTTGCAAAAGCGGAAATAGCTGTTTCCCTTGAAAAAAAAGGCGGGGTACTGTTTTTAAACAATGATAATGATTATGCGCAAATGATATTGGAAAATGTGCGATGCAGGATAATAAAATATGGAATGAATAATAACCTTGAGTTTAATTTCATCGGAAAAGGTGCGGACAGGGCAGGGTGTTATTCAATGGAGCTGTTCAGCGGAAAAAATAAAATCAATGAATTCATGGTTCCGGTTGCAGGGTATCACAATCTTTACAATGCGTGCTGTGCCGCAGCAATATGCAGTTATCTCGGGGTGGATAAGGAATTGATTAAAAATGGTATTGAAGGTGCTGCTGCTGGAGAAAACCGGATGGAAATATTTGAAAAAAGCGGGAAGATGATAATAAACGACTGCTATAATGCAAGCCCCATTTCAATGAAATGTGCAATTGACACCTTAAAAACAGTTTCAGATGAAAATAAATGCCGAAGTGTCGCTGTGCTTGCTGACATGCTTGAGCTGGGGAAACAATCACAGTCGCTGCATTTTGAAATTGGCAGATACCTGAAAGAAAAAGAAATAGAAGTTCTGATTGCAATAGGCAAAATCTCATCAAATATATGCAATGGTTATGCTGAAGGCTCCGGGATATCCGGGCCGGACAACATAGACAGCGGTGAATCGCGCAAAGTATACTTTTTTAAAGACACAGAAAGCTTTATAAAAAATGCTGAAGAGATTTTAAAACCGGGTGACTGTATATTAATAAAAGGATCGAGAGCAAATAAACTGGAAAAACTTATAGATTTTATTTAAAAAAATATGCAATTATTTAAAAAAAGTGTAAATATTTAAAAAAAAGTTATAGGGATTAAAGCAAATGACCTGGATTTTTACAGCAATAATTATTAGTGGTCTCATATCACTTATTTTTACGCCTGTCTTAATAAGGTTCCAGAAGAAAAAAAATATAGGACAGAAAATAAGGATTGACGGCCCTCAATCCCATGCAATAAAATCAGGCACGCCTACAATGGGCGGTATAGTATTTATTATAGCTGCACTTTTATCCTATGCAGCGATCAGCATTGTAAAATATTACAGATATGAAGACTTTAGCCTTGAGGGTATTTTTGTTGCGAGTGTTTTTTTGCTTTGCGGCATAGTCGGTTATGTAGATGACTACATAGCTTTAAAAAAGAAAAGAAATCTCGGGTTAAGAGGATGGATTAAAATATTCCTTCTTGCAATGATCTGTCTTTATTTTGTGCTTTTTGCAAAATACATCCTCCATTTCAGTACCTATATCAGCATACCTTTTACAAGCCTTCAAATCGAGCTCGGTAACTGGTATTATCTGATCCCTGTACTGATGATAATTTCCACTACAAATGCTGTAAATCTCACAGATGGCCTTGACGGGCTGGCAGCAGGCTCTGCTTCTATAGTGCTTGCCATATTCTGCTTTATTGCTTTTCTTGAATGGACAATACTGGAAGTTTCATATGGTATTGATGTTGCAGTTATATCGGGAGCTGCAGTTGCTGCCTGCGCGAGCTTTCTATGGTGGAATACATCTCCGGCAGAAATATTCATGGGCGATACCGGCTCTTTTGGCCTGGGTGGTCTTATTGCATCAGTTGCAATAATAATGAAACAGGAAATACTGCTTATAATGATAGGGGGTCTTTTTGTAGTAGAGACACTTTCAGTGATTATCCAGGTAGTGTGGTTTAAACTGAAAAGGAAAAGAGTGTTTAAAATGGCACCTCTGCACCACCATTTTGAAATGCTCGGATGGCCGGAAATAAAAGTGATCTTCAGGTTCTGGATAATATGCCTGTTATTTGGAGGCATCGGATTCTTTATATATTACCTGAAGTTTATTAATTAGATTTTTTAAATTGGAATCATGTATAAATCCTGCACAGTCAACTGGTTTTAAAATTATTAAGATAAATAAAGAAAATGATGTGAAATGCCAAACAGCAGCAGATGGCTTGACGATTTGAAAAATAAAAAAATAATGGTTCTGGGCCTTGGTAAAAGCGGTATTTCAGTAATTGAAAAATTGTCTGAAAAATCTTTAGATGTTATAGCCGTGGATTTAAACCCTGCACTGAACATAGGCTGTCAGCTTGATTTTATGGCGAAGGAAAAAAACTTTAAGCTTGAAGTCAGGCTGGATGAAGAGGCTGATAAAAAACCCGGACTTTTAGATGGAGTTGAAATGATTATTGTAAGTCCGGGAATTTCTAATGAAAATGGTCTGGTAAAAGCAGCAGATAATAAAGGCATCCCAATTATAAGTGAAATAGAATTCGGCTGGCAATTGCTGGATGAGAGCGAAAAAAAGAACACTATTGCAGTAACAGGGACTAATGGAAAAACAACAGTCGTGACTCTTATACAGAAAATTTTCGCCGGTTCGGGACTGGATGCTGTTTCATGCGGTAATATAGGCAATCCGCTGACAGCTGTATCCGGCAAAGGATTTTCGCCTGATTTGATAAGGGTTATTGAGGTCAGCAGTTTTCAGCTGGAAAGGATAAAAGGTTTTAATCCTTTTACAGGCATTATGCTGAATATAACAGGCGACCATATGGACAGACATCATTCAATGAAAAATTATGCGCAAATAAAATTCAGACTTTTTTCCAACAGCGGTGCAGGCCAGTGGGGTATCTTTAATGCAGATGATGCCAATATTTGCTCCTGGCTCAGGAGAGCCGGTTTTTATTCCGGCAGAGGCTTCAGTGTCCTGCAAAGCAGCATAAAAAAACAAATATTTCCCGGAATATACTATAAAAATGGCCGGGTGCTTTATGAAATCAGCTCAAAAGTCAGTGGCGAAATAGATATAACAGATTCAAGCCTAGTTGGAAATCATAATATTTCCAATATGATGGCATGCATTGCAGCAGCAAAAATATTTGGTTTAAAAGATAATTCCATTAAGTCTGCAATCAGAGATTTTAAAAATCTTGAGCACCGCACTGAGTTTGTTGCAGAGGTGGATGGAATAAGAGTGTTTAATGATTCAAAAGCTACAAATCCTGATGCCGCGATATGCGCTCTTAAAAGCTTCAATAAAGAAGTGACTTTAATACTTGGAGGCAAAGACAAGGACATGGATTTCAGTGTAATGATCCCGGCAATGGAAGAAACAGTGGAAAATGTAATTTTAATTGGAGAGGCAGGGCCAAAAATAGCCTCATGTTTTAATAATTACCGGTTTAAAAAAGGAAGAATGTCATTTTCCGTATATAGTTGCAGCAGTTTTAAGGAAGCTGTTGATAAATGTTTTAAAGTTGCCGGCAAAGGCAAAGTCATTCTTCTTTCGCCTGCATGTGCGAGTTTTGATATGTTCAAAGATTATAATGACAGAGGAAAACAGTTTAAAGAGCTTGTGCTTGAAAGGGCACTGAGAAAAAAAGATGGAAAGCAATGAATTAGAAGGACTGCCGGAACAGGAAGAGAAATTTCAGAGATATAATGTTTTTAAGCTGAATACTGAATATTACTTCATATTTGTTATAACATTCCTCCTTTCCGTTATAGGCATTATAATGGTTGCAAGTTCTTCCGTAGCAGTCGGTGAGCAGTACTTCAATGATCCGTACTGGTTTATAAGGAGGCAGGCTATATGGTGGGTCATTTCCTTTATAATATTTATTCTTTTTTCAAGGATCAATTATAAATTCTTTTCCAGGATCTCTGTGTTTTTTATACTGATATCAGTCGGCCTTCTTGCAGTTGTGCTTTTCCCGGGAGTTGCTCAGGTAATTGGAGGCGGCAGGAGATGGATAGACCTGTACTTTTTTAATCTCCAGCCTTCTGAAATTGCTAAAATGGCCCTTATTATTTTTATAAGTGATTCCCTTAATAAGAGATACAGAGAAAAACCTGTATTTAAAAATCTTTTATGGCCGTCATTGATAATACTTTTAATTGTGACGCTGCTCATATTTCTTGAGCCGGACTTCGGAGCAGTTGTAATAATATGGATAACAGTTTTTATACTGTTTTTTATAGGCAATGTAAGATGGCCGCACATGATTGGTCTGGGCTCAATCGGCATTGTCACCCTTATAGCTTATATGTTTATGGAAGAATACAGAAGAGAAAGGATTTTTGCATTCTTTTACAGGACAGGCGATTCTGCAGGAGTGAATTTCCAGGTGAACCAGTCGCTTATTGCGCTCGGGTCGGGAAACATTTTCGGCCTCGGGCTGGGTAACAGCATCCAGAAATATTCATATTTGCCTGAAGCTCAAACAGATTTCATTTTTGCTATAATCGGGGAAGAATTCGGGATGGTGGGAACGCTGGTGATTATATTACTGTTTTTGCTGCTTGCGTTTTTTTGCATCAGAGTATGCCTTAAGACTCAGGACTATTTTGGAAGAACGATTGCAGGAGCAATAACAGGTCTTATCATAACCCAGGCAATTATCAATATTTGTGTTGTTGTGGGTCTTATGCCGGTCACAGGCTTGACGCTTCCGTTTATAAGTTTTGGCGGCTCTTCTCTTCTGACCTGCATGATTTCAACAGGCATAATACTCAATATTTCAAGGCAGAATTTTACTGTCACTAAAAAAACTGAAGAAGAACTAAGAAATGCCTTGCATGACTGAGAGGGTTTTCATTTACAGGGCTTTAAAACAGCGCTTGTCAAAAGAGGTAAAATGTCCGGAAAAATAATAATAACTGCCGGCGGTACAGCAGGACATATCTATCCCGCCCAGGCAATAATCGAGCATATAAGAAAAAATTATCCCGATGTCAGGATGCTTTATATAGGGACTATTTCCGGTATGGAAAATGAGCTGATACCTCCGCTCGGGATAAATTTTAGAAAGATACGAGCAACAGGTTTTTCAGCAAGCAGCAGTATTGGCAGAAAAATATACATATGTCTTAAATTTCTCTTTAATCTGGCAGCAGGAATTTTCCGGTGCATGGCTATAATCAATAATTTCAAGCCTGACTATGTACTCGGAATGGGCGGTTATATATGCGCCCCGGTTTTCATCTCTGCAATTTTAATGCGGAAAAGGATTGCAGTACATGAGCAGAATATGATACCAGGCCGTTTAAATAAATTCTTTGCAAAAACTGCAAAGCATATTTTTATAAGCTTTGAAGAGTCCGGCGCATATTTCAAAAAGAGGATAAAAAAAGACCCGGAGAAAATAATATTTTCCGGTAATCCGGTAAGAGAGGAAATAAAAGATTTTTTATTTTCCAAAACGGATTTTTCAAGATGGGGGCTGGAAGAGAAGCGATTTACAATTACTATATTCGGGGGAAGCCTGGGAGCGGAAAGAATCAATGAATCTGCAATTTCATTGTATGAAAAGTTTAGGAAAAATGAAAAAATCCAGATCGTGCTCATATGCGGAAACAGGTTTTTTGAAGACTACAGCAGAAGGCTGAGCAGAATGCAAGAAAGCGCCGACTATGCTATTTTCCGTTTATTCCCGTACGTAAAGGAAATGGCTTCCATATACAGAGTATCTGACCTTGTGGTCTCAAGAGCAGGCGCAACCACAATTGCTGAGCTTGCAATTACAAATATACCTGCAGTGCTTGTGCCCTATCCGGAAGCTATTGAAAATCATCAGTACTTCAATGCGGAATATCTGGTAAAAAATAAAAAAGCTGTTTTAATAGCTGATGATGAATTGAGCGGAGAAACGCTTTCAGGAATTATTGAGGCTTTACTTGAAAATAACTGCTATCAATATAAACAGATGAAAGCAGAGAATTTAATATTAAATAAATTAGACAGTGCTGCTATTATAACTGCAAAATTACTTGAGGAAAGGAAATCCTGATAAAATGGAAACTGAAGCGGAGCTGGAAAAATACAAAAGTTTTTTTCTCATCGGCATAGGCGGCGCAGGCATGAGCGCAATTGCAGTGGTGCTGCAGGGTATGGGCTTTTCTGTAAAAGGCTCTGACCTGAAGAATTCAAGATATACAGAACTTCTGACGGGACAGGGCATTGAAATATTTATTGGCCATAATGCTGAAAACATAAAAAACTCAGATGCTGTAATATATTCAACTTCCATAACCGATGAAAATGACGAAATGGTTGAAGCAAAAAAACTCGGGCTTCCTGTGTTTACAAGAGGAGAGGTACTTGCATGGATAATGAACAGGAAAAGGGGCATCGCAATAACCGGCACTCATGGCAAAACAACTACAAC
>MWAX01000111.1 GCA_002068775.1 Actinobacteria bacterium ADurb.Bin346
GATTCTGAGGACGTGTGTCCGAGCTGCGGGAGCAGCGAAATAGATAATATCGGGCAAAAAATTGCTTTACAGTGCGCCCGCGGAAGGAGGGCAAGGTTTGGCCATGGCTGGGACAAATAATGTCTGGCTGCCAGTTTAAAATGGCTTTTATTAACAGCAAAATAATTTTTATTAATAATAAAAAAAGATTTTTATTAATAGCAAGAGATAAAAAGGAGCAAAAGATGGAAGAAATAACAGCAAACAAAATGCCTCTAATCGGTGATCCTGCACCGGCATTTAAAGCGAAAACGACTCAGGGGGAGATCAGCTTTCCTGAAGATTATAAAGGGAAGTGGGTGATTCTTTTCAGCCATCCTGCAGATTTTACTCCGGTGTGCACAACAGAATTCATGACTTTTGCGTCCATGATGGATGAATTTAAGGCTTTAAACACAGAGCTTATCGGTCTTTCAGTAGACTCGCTTTATGCGCACATTGCGTGGCTGAGGACAATCAAAGAAAAGATAAAGTGGAAAGGGATGGAAAATATCGAAGTTACATTTCCGCTGATTGAAGACATCAAAATGGATGTCGCAAATAAATTCGGGATGATACAGCCAAATGCCTCCAACACACAGGCAGTACGTGCGGTATTCGTAATAGACCCGAAAGCAATAATAAGGTGCATACTGTACTATCCGCTCACAACAGGCCGTAACTTCGATGAAATAAAAAGAATAATAATTGCGCTCCAGAAAGCCGATAAGGATGGTATTGCAACTCCTGCAGACTGGAGGCCAGGAGATGATTGCATAATTCCGCCCCCCGGCTCATGCGGTGTAGCAAAGGAGCGTATGGAATCACAGGATAAAGACAAGTATTGTCTTGACTGGTTCATGTGTTTCAGGAAAGAAAAATAAACGGTGTTCCTGACCTGGAAAGCAGAGCAGGGCAGTTATATTCTTATATGCTGTTAAATACCTGTCCTGCTCTATTTTTATGGGCTGGAGACAAACACTGGTACAAGATACTTTTAGGTTATTGAAAGAAATAATTATCAGGAAAGGTTAATTACTTGGGAAACTATATTTTTAATGGATTGATTTACCTCATTGCAATAGTGTTTTTAATCATATCTTTTATAAAGAGCAAGCAGAAAACAAAGCAGGCTTTGCTAAAAGCCTGGAATTCTTTTAAAAATATTCTGCCAATGCTGCTCGGAGTGATACTGCTTGTGGGACTGATGCTGTCTCTTCTTGACACACGCACCATAAGTAAAATAATAGGAGACCGGTCCGGTATAATGGGTGTCCTGCTTGCTTCAGCTGTCGGCTCAGTCACCTTGATTCCCGGATTTATAGCTTTTCCCACTGCAGCACTGCTTCTGCAGGGCGGCGCAGGATATATACAGATTGCAGCTTTTGTGCAAACGCTTATGATGGTGGGAATTGTGACCATACCAATGGAAATCAGGTATTTCAATACAAAAGTTGCGGTCCTCAGAAATGTGATTTCATTTGCACTATCAATCGGGGTCGCCTACTTTATCGGTTTCATACTGAATGTGTGGCAATAAAAAAAGAAAAAAGGATAATTAATTGAATAAAGATATTAACAAAAGACAAAATTTAAAGAATTTCTTAAAACGGTACCTGTTTTTTTTAATAACGCTTGTCCTTCTTGGAATCCTCTTCATTTTCAGGTTTGATGCAGGGCTTAAAGCAACTGATGTGGTGGTTTACAGTTTTAAGGAAATGCTTCTTGTCCTGCCCCCGATTTTTGTCCTTATCGGTCTGCTTGAAGTTTGGATACCAAAAGAGACAATGATAAGGCTTATGGGCGAGGGCTCAGGGATAAAAGGAATACTGCTTGCTTTTTTATTCGGCACTGTGGCGGCAGGACCTCTCTATGCTGCTTTTCCCGTGGCAATAGTATTTATGAAAAAACATGTAAAATTTTCAAATATAATAATACTTCTGGGTGCATGGGGGGCCACAAAGCTGCCGATGCTTTTATTTGAGATGACAGCTCTCGGCTTTAAATTTGCGCTGTTCAGGCTTGCTATAAACATACCCGTTATCTTGATAATTGCATTTCTGATGGAAGCACTTATTAAAAAAGATGAGGTTGAAGCAATCTATGAAAAAGCTGCCAGGCTTTAGCGGCTGTGCCGCATCAACCAGGCTCTGACAACTGGATCACAGGCGTCAGACTGCAGAAGCGCCAGGCTGCAGGTACAGCACTTTAGCGCTTATGTCGCAGCAGCCGGACAGTGGCAGAATGTAATTTTTTACGGATCTTCTGCAAGTTTTTTTAAGGGTTTTATGCTAATAACCAAGCTTATCCAGCTTGTCCTCGTCAAGTCCGAAGTAATGCCCTATTTCATGGCGCACGACCCGTCTGACGGTTTTTTTTATCTGCTCATCGCTTGTGCACACGGACTCAATTGCTCTTTTATAAATGGTTATTTTATCAGGAAACACAGGCTTGCCCGCTGAGCGCTTTGTCAAAGGAACGCCATGATACAGTGCCAGAATTGTTTTCCCCTTGCCGTGCCATCCATTCTCTGCTGAATGGATTATTTCATTCTCATCTATTTCCAGGCTTAAATTTTCTACCCTGTCGCGAAATTCTTCAGGTATAGATTGAACGGCCTGTATGACCAGCTCTTCGAATTGTGTTTTTTCCATTGCTTTTAAAATAGTATTTAAAATATAATTCTATAAATCATCCCAAAAGACATTCAGGAGTTTTTCTGAATTATTGCAGATTTTAAAAAATTTTTAAACAACCGGTACAGGCGAAAGGAAGCTAAATATGAAAAAAATCCAGTGGCAGATATTATTGGGAATAGCGCTTGCAGTGTTGTCGGCTATTCTTTATACAATTCACTTTTTTGTATTCAGAGATTCACATCATATTTTTATATACCTGCTTGGCGATATAGCATTCCTGCCCATTGAAGTCCTTATTGTAACTCTTATCATTGACAGGGTGCTGAGTGTTCGTGAAAAAAAGCAATGCTTGAAAAGCTAAATATGGTTATAGGAACTTTTTTCAGTGAAGCGGGACTTGGTTTGATCCACCTGTTTGCAGACTTTGACCTGAATGCCCGGAATATAAAAAGGGAGCTTGCAGGAGTGGAGAAATGGACGGAAAAAGACTTTACAAGGGTCAGCCTGATGCTGACTAAATTCAAATATTCAGTGAACAGCCATGCCGGCGACATAAACCAGTTAAAATCCTTTCTTGCCCGGAGAAGGGAGTTTTTGCTGAGGCTTCTTGAAAACCCGAATTTACTGGAGCATGAAAAATTCACGGAACTATTGCGGGCCGTGTTTCACCTTACAGAAGAGCTTGACTACAGAAAAGATTTCAGCGCATCGCCTGAATCAGACTACATTCATCTTTCCGCTGATATAAAAAGAGCCTACCTGCTTATTATCAGCGAGTGGATTACATATATAAAATATCTCAAAAAACATTATCCTTACCTGTACTCACTTGCAGCCAGGATAAATCCTTTTGATGAGAGCGCCACTCCTGTGGTTGTCTGACATGATAAGAAGGTTTTAATTATAATAACGCTTTAATTATCAGTTTTAATTATCATTTAGTCTCTGTGGATACAGTCCTGAAATGTATTCCTGCAACTGAATAACCCACAGCATATGGGAACAAACCCGGATACTTTATAAGCACCCATGCCAGCAGGCCCCAGAAATATTTCCTTCCCCGGTCCCTGATGCCGAGAAGCCAGAATGAGCTGAAAAGTGCCCTTATGTGAAATAGTCTTATTTTCTGCACCCTTCGTTTTGGCGGTTTGAACTCCCTGAGAAAGGTCCTTATCCTTGCATAATATTCTTTTGGACCGTAAATCGTATCAAGTATTTTCTTATATCCGCTAAAAAGGAGTTTCGGCTCCATTTTTGGTATAAAATTCATGGTGGATACTGAAGTATTGTTTCCTGTCGACTCAGTTGTTATCCTTTTAGAGTCAAAGAGCCTCTTGTACAGTCTGGTCTTTGGTATTGCGCTAAGCAGGCCGACCATGGCAGTGACTATGCCGCTTTTCTGTATGAAGTCTATCTGTTTTTGAAAAATAGCAGGGGTGTCATTGTCAAACCCAACAATGAACCCGCCCTGTACCTCAAGGCCGAAGTTTTGAAGTTTCTTTACAGAATTTATCAGGTCTCTGTTTTTGTTATGGTATTTACTGCATTCCTCAAGGCTTCCTTCTTCCGGTGTCTCAATTCCCACAAAAACTGTTGTAAAACCTGCGCTGACAAGAAGTTTTATAAGCTCTTCATCGTCGGAAAGGTTGATTGAGACCTGCGTATTAAATGAAAACGGAAATCTTTTTCTTTTCTGCCACTCTATTATTTCAGGCAGTACCTCTTTCTTTAGTCTCTGTTTGTTGCCGATAAGATTATCGTCTACAAAAAAGATGCCGCCCCTCCAGCCAAGGTCATAAAGGTTATCCAGTTCTTCAATGATCTGAGCGCTGGTCTTGGTCCTTGGCGTACGGCCATTTAAGATGACAACGTCGCAGAATTCACAGTTAAAAGGGCATCCTCTTGAATACTGTATACACATTGAATGATAACGGAAAATGTTGACAAGTTTCCAGTCTGGAACAGACAGGCTTGTTATATCGGGGAATTCTTTTGATTCATATATCCTTTGTGTTGAACTACTCTCAATATCAGCAATAAATTGCGGTAGCGTATTTTCAGCTTCACCGAGGAAAAGGTGGTCGACATCGTCAAAATCCTCCCAGCTTGTAGTAAAAAGCGGACCGCCGGCAACAATAGTCTTGCCGAGTTTTTTGATTCTTTCAATTGCTCTTACTGCCGAGTCTTTCTGTACAATCATTGCGCTGATAAAAACATAATCTGCCCACTGTATGTCGGCATCAGTCAGCGGATCAATGTTCATGTCAATAAGTTTTTTATTCCACCCTGCCGGCAGCATTGATGAAATACTGAGCAGCCCGAGTGGGGGAAAAGATGCTTTTTTACCCAGTATTTTCAGGATGTTTTCAAAACTCCAGAATGTTTTGGAATACTCCGGATATACCATTAATATATTTTTGATTTTGCTTTGCATTAAATTATCTTTCATTAAATTCAACTCCATATAAATAACTCCATTCAAATATTTTTTTTACCTGAGCCTTTAAAAAATCCTGCAAAAATCCTGCAAGAACCCTGCCAGAATTCTGTCGGGACATTGCCGGTTTCAAACTTTTTCAGATTATTGCAGTTATTGACGTTAAAGTAAACCGGATAGCTGCCATATTTCTGTAAAGAAATTGTAAAATTATTTTAAGTTTTGCACTGATTTTATTTTACAGTTTGTGTGTTAGACGAAGTATTTATTAAAAGGTTATCTTTTAATATTTCTCAGGATTTTTTCAAGGTTTATGCTTTTGCCTGGCATTTTCTGCCACAGATCTCCGGTTTTTTTAAGTCTTTTAAAAATATTCTGCATATTAAAGTCCGCAGGTCTTAGTGGTTTTTTAAGTTCTTCCCATAAAAGCGGAGCTGACACCGGAGCACCCTTGCGGGGGCGTATGCAGTATGGCGCTGCTATTGTCTGTCCCATCCTGTTCTGGTAACAGTCAAGATATACCCTGTTTGGCCTCTTTAAGGGGGAGCGCTCAAGGCTTGTAATGTCGGGTATTCTCTGGCTCACAAGCCCTGCAAGCAGTTTAGTAAAATTAAACGCAATATCATAAGAATATTTTGCGCCCAGCGGCAAAAAAATGTGTATTCCTTTTGAACCTGATGTTTTGCAGAAACCCTCACAGGAAAGTTCATCAAGGACTTTTTTAACTTCCAGGGCAGTCTTTATGACAACTTCAAAACCAACGCCAAGAGGGTCAAGGTCAATTATTGCATAATCCGGGTATTCAAGCGTTCCGGCTCTTGAATGCCACGGATGCATATCAATGCAGCCAAGGTTTACCATATAAAGAAGCGCCTCAACTCCATTGCAAATGAAATAGTTTATATAAGCATTTTTAGATTCCGAAAATATCTGTTTTGTGTAAAGGCCGGAAGGAAGTTCATGGTCTATATCTTTCTGATAAAAACATTCTCCGCTTATGCCATCCGGACACCTGTTTAACGAATGTGGCCTGTCAATCATATGGGGGAGTATGTAGTCTGATATCTTTTCATAATACTGATAAAGATCAAGTTTTGTGTATCCTTCATCAGGCCAGAATATTTTTCCGGGATTGGAAAGTACCAGAGTTTGGGATGGGATCGTTTTCCCGATATTTTTGCTCCTGCCGGTATTGGCGGCACCATCAGGTATTTTTTGCAGCAGGCGGCTTGCTGAATCATTATTGTTTGACAGCCGTGGATTATTTGAAGAATTAAGATTATCAGGCTGACCATGATGATTATCTGATAGCTCAGGGTTATTAGATGGAGCAGGATTATTTAAAGTTTTTTTTTAGGCAGGACTGCATCAGCAGCTTCATCCGGCGCTTCAAGCTTTGAAATATCTGCATCAGAGGCATATTCATCGTTTTTCTTTATCAGCAGCCAGTCTTTTAAAGAAGCCTTTTTTAACCTTATCAGGGCAAATTCACCTTTCAGGACATTGCCATTAAGTATAAAAGTCATGTGGCCCTTTTCAAGGCCTTCTTTAAGCAGGCGCTCGCTCTCATGCCTGTCCTCTGTTCCCGGCGCATGATAGGTGCCCTTATCCCAGATATAGACCCTGCCGGCGCCATAGTTGCCCTCCGGTATAATGCCTTCAAAATCTCTGTACTCAAAAGGGTGGTCCTCGACCATAACAGCAAGTTTTTTCTCTTTTGGGTTTAGGGTTGGACCCCTGGGAATGGCCCAGCTTTTAAGGGTGCCTTCAAGTTCAAGCCTTAAATCAAAATGAAGCCGGGAAGCATAATGTTTGTGAATAACAAATCTTAAAAGACTGTCGCCATTGCCGGGCACTGATTTTTTACTGCCGGTAAATAAAGCGGCATTTCCCGCAGGGGGCTCAGACGTTTTATCAAAAACTCTTTTTTTACTGTAATCTTCAAGAGACATTTTTTTGCCTCCCTGTACGCCTGTGCGCAAAATTACAGGGTAAATCTTTTGTTTAAAAAAAACTGCAATGCTAAAATAATACAATACCAGTTATCTGCAGCAATAACAATATTCCGGCAAGGTGTTCAATTGCTGCTGAACAGTATAGACCTGGTAAAAGTGTTTAAAAATAAGATTAAAAACAAGTATTTAAAAGCAGGGCAATTCAATTTAATAATATGGAATTGCTAATTATTATAAAGTTTTAGCAGGAGGAGCATTATGTTGAAGGAATTCAAGGCCTTCATAAGCCGCGGCAATGTTATAGACCTTGCTGTGGGGCTTGTGCTTGGCGTGTCGTTTACAGCCATAGTAAACTCACTGGTAAACGATATTATAATGCCGCCAGTTTCACTTCTCATCGGCAAGATAGATTTTTTCCGGGTCCTCAGGGAGGGAACGACCCCCGGCCCTTACATATCCCGGGCAGCAGCAAATGAAGCAGGGGCAATAACATTAAATTATGGTTTTTTCATTAATACTGTGCTGACATTTATAATAGTAGCAATTGTCCTTTTCTTCATTGTAAAAGCAGTAAATATTTTCAGGAAAAAAGAAGCAGCCACAACAAAATCCTGTCCTTATTGTTTTTCAACAATCAATATAAAGGCAACCAGATGCCCGAACTGTACGTCTGAATTAATTGGCTGATAGCGGATAGGGGATTGTGGAATAGGCGCAGGCAGCAGGATTTAAAGTTTTTCATTTTTTATATTTTTATTTTATTGTATCTATAAGTTTTTCAACAATTTCAGGGTCAAATTGTGTGCAGGAGTTTTTCTTAAGCTCCTCAAGGGCCTCTTCTTTTGAGACAGCATCCCGGTAGGGCTGTGTGTTTGTCATGACATCATAGGCGTCGACGATAGATATTATCCTGGACTCAATAGGTATTTCACTTCCCTTCAGTCCCTCCGGATATCCCGAACCGTCATACCACTCATGATGGGCAAGCACCATATTTGCAATATGGGCAAGCTGCGGGGATGATTCACATATGCTGAACCCTATCTCAGGATGCCTTTTTATTATATCCCATTCTCTTTTTGTAAGCCGGCCTCTCTTGACAAAGAGCTCATCAGAAATAGTGATTTTACCTATGTCGTGAAGAGTTGCAAGGAGGGAAAGGTTATCAAGTTCGCTTTGAGAAAGATTGAGTTTTTTGCCTATCTCGACTGCCAGCTCGCGCATCCTTGCTGTGTGGTTTTCGGTTTCAAAATTTTTTTCAAAAAGTGTTTTTGTAAGCGACGAAATGATTGAGCCTGAAATACTCTTTTTCTCTAAAAGCTTGCTTCTGTACATATTGTCCTCGGCTTCGCTTATGATGGCATTAATATCCTGGCTTTCATTTTCTTTGGAGGCAAGGCCAAGCGAGATGCTGATCGGTATCTTATATTTTGCTGTTTTACTGCAGGCCTCCCTTATTCTTTTAACTATTTCGGAAGTATAGTCCTTTGGGGTCTGTGGAAGCAATATTGCAAATTCATCTCCGCCCCACCTGGAAATTATATCTTCTTTCCTGCAGAAGCTTTTCATGAGGTTTGCAACATTTTTTAGAAGCGTGTCGCCTTCTTTGTGACCGAATGTATCATTTATCAGCTTGAGGCTGTTTACGTCACCCATAATAAAACTTAAGGGGAGCTGCCTTGGCGTATTTAATCTTTTTAACTCTTCTTCAAAATAAGCCCTGTTGTAAAGGTCAGTCATGCTGTCGTGAAATGAAAGGTATTTAATCCTTTCTTCTGCTATCTTCCTTTCAGTAATATCTCTTGCTATTCCATCAATGGCAATTACTTCTTTTTCCGGATTAAAAATGGGGGATATGTTCTGCTCTGTCCAGATGATGCCCCCATTCTTATGTATCCATCTTATTTCAAAAGGCTTGTTAAAGCCTCTTGAAGAAGAAATCAGGTCAGTAAACATCTGCTGATCTTCCGGATGGACGATCTTGTAAATAAGTCCGGGGTCCCTGTAGTTTTCATGGACTGTGTAACCCGATATTTTTTCTATTGAAGGGCTGAGGTATTCACATGCAAGAGAAGGTTTTAGCCTTACCCTGAAAACCACGTCAGTTGCGTTCTCAGCAAGCATCCTGAATCTTTTTTCATCAGCTTTTAGCTTGAGCTCCATTGCTTTTTTTTCAGTGATGTCACGGCCTACACATATTATTGAGGCAGTTTTATTCATTTTATTCATAGTCGACCTGTAAGACCATTCAACCCACTTCAGACCGTTTTTTGTAATGACTCTTTGTTCTGATATGCTTTTGTGAGGTGATCTTGAAAGGGACTCCAGAGAGGCTGAAACAGTTTCCTTGTCCTTTCGATGAACGAATCTTAGAAAATTTTTACCCAGGATTTCCTCTTCGGTACGGTCGTAAAATTCACAAAATGAAGGGCTGACAAAGACATAATTTGCTTTTGAATCGAGCTTTGCTATAAGATCTGCCTGGTTTTCCACAAGCAGACGGTATTTTTCTTCACTTTCCTTCAGTTTTTCCTCGGCAATCTTTTTTTCTGTGACATCCTCACCGGAACTTATTGAAGCAGTAGTGTTGCCGCTTTCATCCTTTATAAGGGTGCTTTTCCAGGAGATGACCCGTACTTCACCGCTTTTTGTAACGACGCTGTTTTCAAAAGAATCCGGGAACTTCCACTCTCCGGAAATGAAGTTTCTGAATTTTGATTTGAGTTCACTTGCGTTTTTTTTTGGAATAAAATTGTCAAACCAGTTTTTACCAATAATCTCGCTTTTTTTATATTCGAGAAGCTCGCGGCCGCGGCGGTTGATGAGGGTTACTCTGCCCTTTCTGTCAAGCACAACTATTATCACTGCTGCAATATCAAGATAGTTTTGTGAAATAGATATCTGTTTTTCATACTCATTATAAAAAGTCACATCCTCGATTATGCAGAGCATGCCGTTAAAATTTTTGTTTTTTATCATCGGGATGAGCTCAAGAGATTTAAGCTTTGTCTTTTCATTATCGCCGTCAAAGGGGATGGATTTGGCATAAACAGTTTTTAAGTTCCTTTTTGCTTCATTATAATACGGTCGGATAAGCTTTGCTGAGTGGTCTGCAGCGTCTTTTGATATGTTAGAGCCGACAAGCTCAGTTTTTGATTTATTCCCGATGCGTGCAGCCTGACTGTTAATAAAGACTATCTCGTCTTTATTGTCAGTGACAATTATGCCTTCATATATATTATCTACAATTCTCTTTAATATCCTGTAATTTTTAGCCTTAGCCATTTTATTTAAAAATTTTTTATTTAAACTGATCTTATGGCTGCATTTTTATATATTAGATTGCCTGCGTGCCGGATATATTTTTCGATAAATATGAGCGCAAAACAGGAATTATGATTATGTAATAATTAAGCAAGTACCATTATTAGTTTATACTTATATTAAATAATTATAATAGTAATTTAATAACTTTATTATAAATATATAACTCATATTTAATTATAAAACTTTATTAATTATTTTATATAGGAATTTTATAATAAATTATGATATTTTTCAACTTTTATAAAAATTTATGAAAAAATAATAAAAAGAAGATTTTTATGGAAAACAATGATTTAAATGAATAAAAGAAGAATAAAAGAAGTAAAAGAAGTAAAAAACGAAATTTGTAAACTATCCGTTGGCTGCTCTATTCACTGTCGCTGGCAAGATCATTTACTTTAAAAACGCCGTCTTCGTCTTCGCTTTCGCCTGCGGATATGTAAGATGATTTTTCACTTGTAAGCTTGGCGACTATCGACTTTGCCTCTGATTCAAGTTTTTCAAATTCACTTGCCAGCGCAGTATTTATTTTGTCGATTGTGTTTTTGTACCTATTTCTGTCCGCAATACTCTTCATATCATAGAATATATTTTCTGCCAGCGGCTCGATGGGCTCCCCAATAAAAATATGGATCCTTTTAAATGCATTGATAAAGATTGTAACCAGCCCTTCAAGAACCGGTCTTTTTAAAAACCATTCTTTTTTTATTGGGCCCTTAAAAAGATTTGACATATAAACGGGGATTATCGGCAGCTTCATCTTGTAACTGAGATAGGCAGTTCCTTTAAAAAATTCGCTCAGGCTTATATTTTTATTTAACCTTCCCTCTGGGAATATTCCAAGGAATACGTTGCCATTCCTATTTTTAGGACTTTTGAATATATTGAACAATTCTTTAAAAGTCTTGATATTTCTGGAGAACTGCTGCTTGAAAACAGGCATGCTATTTGCCATTGTCCTGAAGAAAAAATCAGTTATCCGTGTCTCAAAGCACTTATTATCTGCCAGGAATATAATTTTTTTGCGGATCGATGCAAGAAGTATTATTGGATCTGCGCCAGTCACATGATTAACAGCTAGAATTGCAGGCCTGTCAACAGGAAGCCGCTGCAGATGAAAAATCCTCTTTCTCAGTATCATACGATAAAAATTGATAAAGATAATCCTGGGAGTGTGGAAAAAAAATTTTATTAAAAATCTTTTCAGATTATTCATTTTTGTTGGCAGCTCCTATTCTTTTTAATATAGGCGGGTGAGAGAATAAAGTATATTCAAGCATAGGGCAGGGAGAGACATTTGAAAGATTTGAGACTGCAAGTTTTTTAAATATCTCAATCTGTGCGTCAGTATTTTGCGTCAGTTCCATTGCGGATCTGTCGGCAACTCTTTCAAACCTCCTTGATATAAAATTGTCAAGCGGCATAATCAAATATG
>MWAX01000112.1 GCA_002068775.1 Actinobacteria bacterium ADurb.Bin346
TTTCAGTGAGCCGAGGGCCATAACTGAATTACAAATAAAAACTGCTGCGGGTTTTTTTTGCTTAGCCTTAAATAACTGTAATGCAGCCTGATACCCACCCGATATAGTCCAGTCGGATATTTTCAAAAAGTCATCATATGTTTTTAGATTAAACTCTTGAAGTGCTTTTATATAACCTTCAATTCTTCTCTTTCCTGAAGTCTCATTTTGAGGCCCTGAAATGCAGGCAATCTCTTTATGTCCATGCTCTATAAGATGCTTTGTCAGAAGATAGGCTCCGTTTATATTGTCATGAAGCACAACATTGCACTTCAATCCTTTTACTTTATTGTCAATTACAACAACTGGAATATTAAGCTTTTCAATTATCTCCCTGATAAATTCACAATTGCTGCCAATGGAAGCCAGTATTATTCCATCCACTTGCCTGGAAATAAGGAGCTTTAAGGCTTCAAGTTCAACTGACGGATTATTATTTGAAAAGCTGGTAAGTATTCCGTATTTGTATTTTTTGAATTCACTTTCTATTGCATATGCAACATCCCAGAAAAATTCATTCATTGTATCTGAGATAATATACCCTATGGTATAACTTTTATTATCTCTTAAGCTTTTTGCTAAAAGGTTGGGGCTGTAATCACGCTTTTTTGCAATCTCAAGTATCCGGGCTTTTGTTTTTCTGTTTATATCAGGATAGTCATTCAATGCTCTTGAAACAGTCTTTATTGAAACTCCTGACTCCTTTGCAATATCTTTTAAGGTTGCTTTCTTCATAAGCTTTTTTATGCACTGCTTCTTATGTTCAGCTTAAAGCTATTCCGGTTTATTCTAACAGTATTAATTTGAAAATATTTTATATAACGTTAGCGCTAACGTTTACGATAACATATTTTATTAAATAAGTGAATATGCTTTCGGATACTTTTTTAAATGACGCAATAGGTAGTGTGTACCAACTATTCCTGCCATTCATGCATGGAAACACCGGAAAATTCCACTTCAGGTATGATATCAGTGAAGTTTTTAACATCAGCAAGCAGTTCCTTTTCAGCGGGCGCCATTGCAGTTTTAAATTCCTCCAGCGAATTAAAAAATAAATGTGACAGGCATGCAAATTGTGGAGCCTTGCCTTCATTTAAACTGCTCTCACCGCCAAGTATCGTATAACCTTTGCACTTATTGCCGAAATATTTCTTTGCAATGCCAATATGAACACTGAGATAATATCCCATATCAAAACGGCAGCCTTTTTTATACGGATACTTAACTGTAAAAGTAATCATTGCTTTCTCCTTGATCTATCTTTAATTTATCTTTTTTACAGATTCCCTCTCAACAAGCCTTACATCCAGCATTATCCTGTGGAATTCCCTGTCCCTGTCTTCTATCCGGTCCAGAAGTATCTTTATGCTGAGCTCACCAATCCTGATTTTTGGCGCGTGTATTGTGGTCAGCGGGGGTGCAAGATATGGCGTCATGAAGATATTATCATAACCCATCACGCTTAAGTCATCAGGGACTTTAAAGCCAAGTTTCTTCGATGCTTCATAGACCCCGATTGCAAGCATATCGCTGACACATAAAACAGCTGTAAAATCATTACTTTCTCCGGATTGTTTTAATGGATACATTTCTCTTATAACCCTGTCTCCTCCATCAATTGAAGTCACCGCATATTTTACCAGTGCCTTGTTTAACGGAATACCATTTTTAGACAGGGATTTTGCATAACCTTTGTAAAAATCTTTTGAAACTGATAACTGCTCCGGCCCAGTTAAAAGCAGGATTTTTGTATGGCCTTTGCCAATAAGATATTCTGTAGCCATAAATGCAGCATCTGCATGACTAACATGGACGTAGTTGATATTTTCCATTTCCGGTGCAAAATCTATATAAACAGCATTGAGCCCCTTTGAGCTTATAAGTTCGATATTTTCTGACTTTATATTAACCGGCGATATAATAATCCCGTCAACTCCCTTTGAAAGCATCGTTATAATATTTTTTCTTTCCAGTTTCAGGTCAAAGTTTGAATCACATAAAAGCATGGTATAATCAAGGTCATTTAAAATCTCCTCGATTACTTTAATTGTTTCATAATAAAGCGGATTTTTAAGGTCATTTAAAATTATTCCGATTGTCTTTGTTTTTTTATCACGCAATCCCTTTGCAAGCATATTGGGATAATAATTAAGCTCACGCGCAATTTTTAAAATTTTTTCAGCAGTTTCTTTACTGGCAGTATTGTCGCCTCTTAATGCCCTGGATACTGTTGAGCATGAAGTGCCTGAGACTTCAGCAATATATTTAATATTTACTTTTACAGCTTCATTTTTATGTTTTATATCCATATCACAGCTTTTTTTAGTCTTAACCTTTTCCTGTTTTAACTTTTTCCTTGACATAATATGGTTATTATAATATAAAATTGGTAACGTTACCAATAAAACCCTTATTATTTTTATTTTAACCAATTAACCGGAGGTGGGAAATGATTGAAAGCAAAGAGTTTGCCAGAAGAAAAAATAATGTAGTAAATATTTTAAAAGAAAAAGACCTTAGAGGCGCACTTATTTATTATGATGAGCTTAATATTAGCAATGGGTGGTACCTTTCAGGGTGGTGTCCGCAGTTTGAGAGCGGGTGCATCCTTATCACTGACACTGGTTCTGCATATATTCTGGGAGGCCCTGAGTCCGAGCCTTTCGCAAAGATGGACTCGACCATAAAAGAAACCAGGAATATGACTGTGTTTATGGTGCCTGATGAAGAATATCCAATGGCCACAATTGTCACTTTCAAGGAAGTATTCAATGAAGTTTTTGGTAAAACCGG
>MWAX01000113.1 GCA_002068775.1 Actinobacteria bacterium ADurb.Bin346
AAAAGCAGATCACTTATTTTTTTTAATTATCCTTTTATTTAAATCTGCTCTATTTATTGATTACCCCGGTAATTAAAAAACTCTAAAGAATATATATAGCAAAAGGTAAATTTTTTTCGGAAATAATTATGAACAGGCAGAAATTAAATATTCAATTTCTTTTTAAATTTTTATTTATTTTCATAATGCTTACATGCTCTTTAATACTGGCCGGATGCCTTGCCGGATGCACAGGATCAAAGGACAGTGATAAATTAAAACCGGCAGATGATTATAGAAATGCTGAAACGGATGTCCTGCGTAAAAGCGCAGCGGGGCAATCTGTAAAAGACAGCATATGTGCCGGTGAAGCAAATGAACAGAAATCAAAACAGGAAGATGTGCTCTCAGAAATTGATGAAATGCTTGTCCAGGAAGTGCCTCCTTATAATGCGCTGTTTTTACTTGATAAGAGCATAAGCATCATGGACACAAAAAAAGCGGAAAGCGCTGCCGATGCAGTTGAAAAATTGCTTAAAATTTACGAAATCAAATATGGAGACATGTTTTTTTCAGATGATGTTGAAGATTACCAGAAACAGTTAAAAGATTTTGCGCAGGGGTTTGCCGGAATAAATAATGAAGAAATTACAAAAGAGCAGGCAGCAAATATATGGGAAGAAGGCCTCAGCTCTCTGCTCGATGAGATGTATGACAGCGGTTTTAAACTCGTTAATCTTAAAGGTCTTTGGACTCCGGTGATTGATTACAGCAGAATTTTGCCATATGTGAAGTATCTTGGAGATGATTACGCTGCAGGTATTGCATTTAAAGCCATGGAATCAGATAAAATTTATAGAATCGATGAAACAGTCAAGGTCTCATGGAATGAAATTGCTTCGAGAATAATAAGTGCTGAAGATTTTCTTTTAAAATATCCGCAGAGCAGCAAATATGCTGAAATGGCAGGAAAGTATTATGATTATTTATCTGTATATTTTACCGGCGCCGATAATACGCCTGTCATTGATGATGATTCCGGCAAATTCAGAGATGAAGTACTGGAAAGTTACAATAATATAGTAAATAATAGGAATAATGAAAAATTTTTTATATATAAAGTCATTACAAATTATCTTGAAGTTATATCAAGTAATAATAATATTATGAATGTGTCTGTATTGGATTTCATAAAACAGTCTTACAAAGATGCGGAAAAAAACTTTGGAATAAAAAACCCTTATTTACTTCAGGCACAGCTAAAACTTTTATTAATTTATAATTAAGAATCAGAGTTTAAAACAGGAAAGGACAGATCATGGATAAAATCAAAATATTTAAAACGCTTATTCTGATTATTGTATGCATGTTTGTATTTCTGGCTGCGGTTTTATTGGCAGGGTGCCTTGCATCAGACCTCCCCATACTGACCGAGACTCCGGAAAGCACCGGCAATGCTGTACAAAATACCATATCAGTGACAGGCGAAGGAAATGTCAAGGTGGTTCCCGACGAGGGATTTATTGACGTGGCAGTCATGGTGGAAAAAACTTCCACCCAGGAAGCTGTGGATGAAAACAGCAGGATAGCAAAACAGGTTACTGATGCAATAGAAAAGATAGATGCTTCAAACCTGAAACTGCAGACAGTAAGCTATGACCTCTCTCCATTATATGACTATTCTCAGGAAAACCAGCCGCCAAAAATATATGCATACAGGGCTACAACAATAATTGAGGCCAGGACGACTGACCTTAATAAAATCGGACAGATTATATCAACTGCAACTGAAGCAGGAGCAACATCAATTTCTTCTATTGGTTTTGATCTCACGGAGCTCACAAAAATAAGCGCAAAAAATGATGCACTTGCAAAAGCTGCAAGAGATGCAGAAAACAAGGCTGACGCTATTGCTGGCGCAATGGGATTGAAGATAGAAAAAGTGCTGTTCATCTCCGAAGGCTCCACATCTTATCCCGGGCCCGTACTGGCTTCAGCAAGTGAAAAAAAAGGAGCAGACATGGTAATGTCGCCTGTCGTCTTCCCGCAGGAAATGGAAATCAGCTCGTCTGTAAGTGTAACTTATTATTTTTCAAAATAGGATGAATTGGAGAGAGAATGGGAGTAAAGCTTTTTTTAATCAGGCATGGGCAAACTGATGGGAACGCGCAGGGCAGATATCAGGGCTCTATGGACACTCATCTCACTGATGAAGGCAGGCATCAGGCGCTTTGTGCAAAAAAATATCTTGCAAATGTAAAATTTTCCAGCATTTATTCGAGCAATATGAAAAGGGCAATAGAGACCGCACAAATAATTTCAGACGGACTGCCGCATGAAATAAAAATACGGGAAAACTTGAAAGAAATAAATTTTGGCAAGTGGGAAGGCTTAAAGTTTGAAGAAATCAACCAGAAATACCGCAGCGATTACCAGGCATGGTTAAATGACCCGTTTAAAAGCCCGCCTACGGGAGGTGAAAGCTTTACTGACCTTATAAGCAGAGCTGATAGTGAAATAAAAAAGATAATATCAGAAAATCCTGATGGAAGCAGTGTTGCAATTATCACTCACGGCGGAGTCATACTGGCGCTTTTAGTGAGCTGGCTGAAGATACCGCCCGAGTGCTGGAGATCCATTATACAGAGGCAGGGAGCAATAAATGTGGTCGTGATAGACAGGGACTTTCCATATATTTCATCAGTGAATTATACAGGACATATCAATCCTGTTTATGATGACAGTGAAGATAGGGTAATAGAGCTTTACAGTAAGGTAAAAGAAGACAGGTAAAAGAAGACAATTAAGCATTTGCCGCCAGTCTTAGCGGACATAAAAATATTATTGCATATTGGCAGCAATTGTTATATTATCCCTTCGGAATACTTTATAGTTAAAAAATTAATACGAAACTATTGGTTTTCCTTCTGCTCTGAATATGCAGGGCCTAATTTTTAAAGAATTTTAGTCCAAAGGGGGAAATTTGATGAAGAGCTATGAGATGATGCTGATCTTCATTCCTGAAATGGATGAAGGCGCGGTAAATGAAGAAGTTTCAAAAATAACATCAGTTATTGAGAAATCAAAAGGCACAATCCAGGGCACAGAGCTCTGGGGAGTTAAGAAACTCGCATATCCGATAAAACACCAGGATAATGGCTTCTATACGCTGATTAACTTTAATTCAGACACTTCAATACTGCCTGAGCTTGACAGGCTGAATAAAATAAATGACAAGATCCTCAGACACCTGATTGTAAAGACTGGTGAGGGTAATTAAAATAATTCCCCGGATTATAAATCTTAAGCCGAAAGTGGTGGTGTTATGGCTATTGGTGTAAATAACGTTACTGTAGTTGGCAATATTACAAGGGATCCTGAACTTCGATTCACGCCAAATGGCACCCCGGTTGCAAGTTTTGGGATAGCTGTAAATAAAAGAACCCAAAATAAAGCCTCAGGAGAATGGATTAATGAAGCAGATTTCTTTAATGTTGTTGCATGGTTTAAACTTGCAGAAAATTGTGCAGAAAGCCTGAACAAAGGCGACAGGATTCTTGTGACAGGCAGGCTTTCACAGGAAAGCTGGGAAGACAAAGATGGGGCCAAGAGATCAACTTACAGAATAATTGCAAATGTAATTGCTCCAAGTCTTGAATTTGCAACCTGCAAAATAGATAGAAATCCAAGGTCCGAGACGGGTATTATGGGGCAGGGTCCGGGCAGGGAAGAGCCTGTTGATGAAGAAATTGATTTTACCGGTGACGATATACCATTTTAATTTTTATTTGATTGAATCCAAGTTTATCTGTAAAAAGGAGTCTTAAATTGGGAAAAAGAACAAACAGGGAAAAGGAAACGGAAAGAAAGAGCTCTCTTTCCGGCTCGTCTGCGATGAACTTAAGGCAGCGAAAAAGGTATTGTTATTTTTGTAAGGAAAATGTCAATTATATAGATTACAAAAATGTTGCAGTTTTGAAAAAATTTGTGTCTGATAAAGGTAAAATAAGGCCCAAGAGGTCCACCGGAAATTGTGTCCAGCACCAGAAAATGATTGCAGACGCTATTAAGAGGTCAAGAGAAGTAGCGCTTATGCCATATTTCCGCAGATAGAAATATTTAAAATAAAGGCTGTTATGTCTTTTGAGTCCTTTGAAAATATAAATAATACAGGCCCGAAGAAGGCAAATCTTGCTTTCATGATTCTTTTTACAGTTTCTGCAATGGCAGCACTGGCTATATTGCCTTTTTTTGGTTTTATAAGTCTTGCTTTCATACCGGTACCGGCGGCGCTGCTTCTCTGCATGAACAGATACAGAGATGCCGTCATCTGTGCGATTGCAGGGACAGTTATCCTGTTTATCTTCAATTATATTCTTGCACTTGTACTGCTGGCAATCATAGCAGGTGTATCATTTTATTACAGGCATATTAAAGATAAGGATAAAATCATAAAACCGGCATATTCAGTTCTTATTCTGGCGGCAATTTTTGCATCTTCAATCCTTATTTACCTGCTTGCAGAATCAGCTGCTATTGGAAGTAATGCATTCAGTCAGTTGATTGTAAAATATAATGAATCTGTTAAAAACATATTCAGTCAGCAATTTCTTGATGAAATGCGCTCAGTTATAATTATTGACAGCTCACAGCTTGAAACGGCAGCGAAACAGACGCAGGATATGTTCCTGTTTATGCCAAAATTATTTCCGGGCTTACTGGCTGTTTTTTTCGGGCTCACCGGTTTGCTGAATTATTATTTCAGCTACTTTTTTTTTAGAAGATATCAGGTTAAGGTACCGCAGCCTGTTTCATTTAAAGAGTTGGATGTTCCGTGGTATTGCTGCTGGGGTGTTATTGCAGGTATTGTCTGCCTGGTCATACCTAAATTCAATGATGCTTATGACGGGATACTGGACATTGCAGGGTATAACCTTATTATTGCTTTCGGCACTCTATATCTTTTACTTGGTATTGCTGTATTGTGGGGATTGCTGGAGCGCTTTAAGGTAAGGAATTCAGTAAAGATTTTTATAATTGTAATTGTTTTTTTATTTTTTGGTTTTTTAATAATTTTACCTGTATTGGGTCTTATAGATATCTGGGCAAATTTCAGAAAACTCAACAGGAGTCAATAAAAAGGAGGATAATTTGAAGGTTGTGCTTACCAGGGATTATGAAAAATTAGGCAGTGCAGGCGATGTGATAAATGTTAAAGACGGGTTTGCAAAAAACTTCCTTATACCGAATAATATTGCGCTGATTGCAACACAGGGGAATATTAATCAGATGGAAATTGTTAAAAAATCCCTGATAAAAAAAGAAGCAAAAAATATAGAGGAAGCTAAAAAGATAGCAGAGATAATTGACGGGACAACTGTCACAATAAAAGTTAATTCGAGCCCTGACGGCAAATTATATGGCTCGATCACAACAAAGGATATAGCTGAAAAGATATTTGAGCTTAAAAAGGTGGAGCTTGACAAGAAAAAGATAGATCTTGAGGAGCATATCAAAGAAGTCGGGAATTATGAAGTCAACGTAAGGCTTTACAAAGAAATAAAAGCTGTCATCAAACTCGAAATAATAAGCGACGATTTCATTATCAGTGAGCCTCAAAAAGAATCTGAGGATGAAGAAACACCTGAAGAAGTTTAGCTGGAAAAAATGTAGATTTGTAAGAAATCAGTTATATATTTTCAAAAGAAGTTATAAAATTAATAAGTAACTATATTATTCTTTCAATATGCAGAACCAGGTAAAAAAGACTTCACGCTTTGCTCCGCTTGATACCAGCAAGCTGGACAGGGTGCCCCCATACAATCTTGAAGCCGAAGAATCATCACTCGGCTCGATGCTTATTTCAAGAGAGGCGGTAGTTACAATTATAGGGATACTCTCTGAAGAAGATTTTTACAGGAAAGCAAACCAGGAAATATACCGGAGCATAAAAGAACTTTTTGCATCAGGAGAGCCGATAGATACTATAACGCTTGCTGATTACCTCCAGAAAAAAGGTTTGCTTGAAGAAACAGGCGGAAACACATACCTTCATTCGCTTGTAAGCAGCATGCCGCTTGCTGCAAATTCGGAATATTATGCGAGGATAGTCAAACATAATTCAGTCCTTCGCAAGCTCATATATGCTGCAACTGAAATTGCAGTGATGGGTTATGAGGTTCCCGAAGACCTTTATCTGACAGTCGATAAAGCTCAGCAGCTGATTTTTTCCATCTATCAGGATTTAAACAATGATATAAAAAGCGGAAAATTTTCTGTTATAAAAGATGTCTTATCAGAGGTGTATGAGCAGGTAGCCAGTCTCTCTGAGAAAAAATCAAGGATAACCGGAATATCAACAGGTTTTATAGATCTTGACAGGAAGACCTCGGGGCTTCAATCATCAGACCTTATAATAATTGCTTCCAGGCCAGGCATGGGTAAGACATCCTTTGGTTTGACGATTGCCAGGAATGCAGCAATGGTGGAGAAACTGCCTGTTGCGATTTTTTCCCTTGAAATGTCAAAGGATCAGATAGCTCAAAGGCTTATGTGTTCTGAATCAAGAATAGATCTTCAAAGACTGAGGTCAGGAAATTTGCGCGATGATGAATGGCCGAAGCTTGCAAGGGCAATAGAAAATCTTGCGGAGTGCAAAATTTATATAGATGATGCAGCATTCCTTACTGTGATGGACCTGCGCTCAAGGGCAAGGATACTTGCAAGCACTTATGATATTAAGCTTATAATAGTTGATTATTTGCAGCTGATGCAGTCAGGGACTGACTACAGGGAAAACAGAGTGCTTGAAATAACTGAAATATCCAGGAACTTAAAAAGCATTGCAAAAGAACTTAAAGTGCCGGTGATTGCAATATCACAGCTTTCAAGAGAAGTTGAAAAAAGGGACAGGAAGAGGCCTGTACTGGCAGACCTGAGAGAATCAGGCGCCATCGAGCAGGACGCTGATCTTGTGATGTTTATTTACCGTGACGATTATTATGATGAAACAAGCGCAGAATCAGGCACAGCTGAGATAAATATAGCAAAGCACAGGAATGGACCGACAGGTACGATAAAATTAAAATTTTTCAAAGAATATACTCTTTTTACCAATGCGGCAAAATCTCAGGATGAGGAACCTGTTTAAACCATTTGCTATAAAATTTGCTGTAAATTAAGAATCAATTTACCAGTGTAAAACCGGATAAAAGAATAGAGGTGTTTAATATATGCCAGGCATAATTTTATTGGGTACCCAGTGGGGAGATGAAGGAAAAGGAAGGATAACCGACCTTCTGGCTGCGAATATGGACATGGTTATAAGATTCCAGGGGGGCAATAATGCCGGACACACAGTTATTGCGGGTAATGAAGAGTTCAGGCTGCATCATATTCCTTCGGGCATATTGTACCCGAGCACAATCTGTGTAATAGGCAATGGTGTTGTCATAAACCCGGGCGTGCTTATTGAGGAGCTCGAAAGACTTTCCCGGAAAGAAATAAGAACTGACAATCTCAGGATAAGCGGCAATGCTCATCTGGTGATGCCATACCATATAGTAATAGACAAAGCAGGAGAAAATATCCTCGGCAAATCAAAAATAGGCACGACACATAAGGGAATCGGGCCGGTTTACGCGGATAAGGCATACCGGTCAGGCATAAGAGTGCAGGACCTGCTGGACCTTAAGATATTCAGGGCAAAGCTTGAAGAATCGCTTAAGCTGAAAAATTCAATTATAAAAAATGTATATGGTCTTGAACCCCTCAAAACCGAAGAGATCTTTGAAAATTATAAGGGATTTGTAAAAACAATAGGAAAATATATAACAGACACATCTTTTTTAGTAAATAAATATCTGGATGAAAAAAAGTTTGTGCTTTTCGAAGGGGCGCAGGGAACGCTTCTTGATATTGACCATGGAACCTATCCTTTTGTGACATCATCTCCGACAATTGCAGGTGGAGCCTGCACAGGAGCAGGAGTAGGTCCTAAAAAAATAGATGAAATAATAGGGGTTGCAAAAGCTTATACGACCAGGGTCGGTTCCGGACCTTTTCCCACTGAGATAAATGAAGGCATTGGCGATATCCTGAGGGAAAAAGGCCACGAATTCGGGACCACTACCGGAAGGCCAAGAAGATGCGGCTGGCTTGATATACCAATACTTAAATATTCGATAATGCTTAACTCAATAGACAGCATAGCTTTAACAAAGCTGGACGTTCTTTCCGGGCTTGATGAAATAAAAATATGCACTTCTTATGAATATGAAGGCCGTATTTATGAGGATATTCCGCCGCATCAGACAATAATACATAAATGCAAGCCTGTATACATTACAATGAAAGGCTGGAAGGAAGACATAACGGCAGTAAAAGATTTTTCCGACCTGCCTGATACAACTAAGTATTATATAAGTGAAATAGAAAGGCTTATAAAGGTTCCGCTTTCACTGATAAGCGTGGGGCCTGAGAGAAGCCAGATTATAATAAGGGACAGGGGCTTTAAAGAAAACATACTTAGAAAAAATAAAAAACCGCTGCTTGTCCTGTAGGTTTGGGGAGCATATATTTACATGAAAGTACTGATTATTGGAAGCGGTGGAAGAGAGCACTGCCTTGCATGGAAGCTGGCATCAGCAAGTAATGTAAGCAAGATCTATGCAATACCCGGAAATCCCGGAATTGCAAAAATAGGTCAGTGCATAAACATTGGAATATCAGGAAGTGACTTCAAATCAATATCTGATTTTGTCTTTGAAGAAAATATTGATTTTACAATAGTCGGTCCCGAAGCACCGCTAGTTGATGGCATAGTTGATTTTTTTCAGTCAAAGGGTCAAAAGATTTTTGGTCCGGACAAATCTGCAGCAAGGCTTGAAGGAAGCAAGGTTTTTACCAAAGAGCTGTGCGTAAAATATGGCATTCCTACTGCCGGAAGCATTAAATTCAATAGAAATGATTATTCGGAGGCAGTATCATATATAAAAAATTTAAATGATGGCGATTTCCCGGTTGTGATCAAAGTGGATGGACTGGCTGCCGGCAAGGGCGTTATTATTCCACAGACAAAAGAATCTGCGCTTGATGAAATTACAAACTGTTTTATTAATAATACTTTTGGTTCAGCGGCAGATTCTTTAATAATAGAGGAATTTATTGAGGGATTTGAAGTATCGCTTCTTAACCTCTGTGACGGCAGGAATATAGTGCCCATGGCGCTTGCTCAGGATTATAAAAAAATTTTTGACGGTGACAGGGGAAAAAATACAGGCGGGATGGGTAGCTATTCTCCTGTGCCCTTTGTTGATGAAAAGCTTTTTAATAAAATGCTTTCAGAAATCATTTATCCATCATATGAGGCAATTATAAAAGAAGGCATTAATTACAGAGGAGTCTTATACGGTGGAATAATCGTTTCAAAGGGACAGCCTTATCTTCTTGAATACAACTGCAGGTTTGGCGATCCTGAAACACAGGCAATACTCCCAAACCTGAACAGTGACCTGCTTGATCTCATGCTAAGATGTTCCGATGGAAAACTTGGCAGCAGCAAATGCAGCTGGAGAAATACAAAATGTGTCTGTGTTGTACTTGCTTCTCAAGGTTATCCTGAGACTTCCTCGAAAAACGACCTCATTGAAGGGCTGGACTGCCCGGGAGATGCCGAAACTGAAAAAGGCGGCAACAGTGCAATTGTATTTCATGCCGGTACAATTTCCCGAAACTCAAAAATATATACAAATGGAGGAAGAGTGCTGGGAGTGGTAGCCAGCGCAGAGTCTTTCAAACAGGCACGCAAAGTAGTCTATGAAGCTATTTCAAATATAAGATTTGAAGGTATGCAATTTCGCAGGGACATAGCAAAAAGAGTGGAGGAGGAAATATCATGACAGAAAGAGCAAAAAAAGTTGCAATAGTCATGGGCAGCAAATCTGATGAGGCGGCAATGAAGCCGGCAGCTGATATGCTTGAATTTTTCGGCATAGATTATGAAATTGTGGTAATTTCTGCTCACAGGATGCCGAATCGCACAAGGCAGTTTGTTTCCGATTCCCAAAAGAGCGGTGTAGAAATCTTTATTGCAGGTGCAGGCAAAGCAGCGCATCTGCCTGGCGTCATTGCATCTTTTACTACATGTCCTGTGATAGGGATTCCGATAAAAACAGAAGACCTCGGCGGAATCGATTCACTTCTTTCAATAGTGCAAATGCCGCCGGGGGTGCCTGTTGCAACTGTTGCAATAAACGGCGCGAAAAATGCTGCTATTCTTGCAGCACAGATTCTTTCACTGAAGTATGAAGAGATAAACCGGAAAATGGCTGCTTATAAAAAGAGCCTGGAAGAAAGCTGAAACCCTTCTTCTGCAGTAATCTGCCATAGCAGATGCGGAAGATCAGCACTGCTTAAGGGCTTTTAATAAAATGAATAAACTTATGGCTGCCACATCAGTGGAAGGTGAGATCATAAATCGCAAATTTCGCTATTTTTGACATCTTAATTCTCATACAATATAATACCTCAATTAAATTTTTTAACTGTTTACTGATATTTTTAATAAGCTATATGATTCGGGGTGAATATATTCCATGAAAGAATACAGACTGACACAGGAAGGCCTTAAAATGCTCCAGAGCGAGCTTGATGACCTTGTTAAGAATAAAAGAAAGGAAGTTGCTGAAAGACTCAGGGAATCAAAGGAATTTGGCGGCGACCTTACCGAAAATCCGGAATATGAGCATGCTAAAAATGATCAGGCTTTCATAGAAGGCAGGATTGAGCAGATAAGTGAAATATTGCAGAATTATATTATAGTTGAAAATGAAATTAAGGGCAGAATAGACCTGGGAGCTGTTGTAATACTTAAGGATATGGATGATAAAAAAGAGAAAAAGTTTAAAATAGTGAGCTCAATTGAATCCGATCCGGAAAAAAATAAGATATCTGATGAATCCCCAGTTGGAAAAGCCCTGCTTAATAAAATAGCCGGTGACACTATAACAGTCAAAACTCCGGTGACAACAAAGACCTACAAAATAATAGATATATCATAAGCATGGAAAAAGAAAATGAACCTCCCGTAAGCGACAGAAAAAAATTTGATTATTATGCTGAGATAGAAGAGCCTTTAAACGAGCCTATGCAGCTTAAGATTGATAAAATAAAGGCTGCTGCTGCAAGTGGCAAGATACTTTATTTGTCAGCATTTGAAAAGAATGCGTCAGTGAGTGAAATCAAAGCAAAATATGCCGGCCTTGCACCGGGAGAAAAATCGGATGAGATCTATAAGCTTGCAGGAAGAATCATGATATTCAGGGTGCATGGTAAAGCGACATTCTGTGACTTAAAAGATGCTGATGATAAAATCCAGCTGTATCTCAATATTAAAAATACAGGTGAAGACAAGTACAATGAATTCCTTGAACTTGACATAGGTGACTGGATAGGCGTCGAGGGTAGTGTTTTTGTCACCCATAAGGGTGAGCTTTCCATAAACGTCAGTGATTATAAACTACTGTCAAAATCCATAAGGATAATGCCTGAAAAATGGCACGGATTAAAAGATGTTGAAATCAGGTACAGGCAGCGCTATCTTGATTTTATTGTAAACCCCGAAATAAAAAAAGTGTTTATGATCCGAATAAAGACCATTGATGCAATAAGGCAATTTTTAAATTCCCGCGGTTTTCTGGAAGTTGAGACCCCTATGCTTCAGCCCATACCCGGCGGCGCAACTGCAAAACCATTTGTTACGCATCATAATGCTCTTGATATAGATATGTATTTAAGGATTGCTCCGGAGCTGTATTTAAAAAGGCTTCTTGTGGGTGGTTTTGAAAGAGTATATGAAATAAACAGGAATTTCCGCAATGAAGGCATATCGCATAAGCATAATCCTGAGTTTACAATGGTAGAGTTTTATCAGGCTTTTGCAGATTACAATGATCTGATGATTCTTACTGAAGAGCTTTTCAAATATACTGCAATGCAGGCAACCGGAACAATGGATTTTAAATACAGGGATAATAAAATCAGCTTTTCAGGCAAATGGGAAAAAATATCAATGCTGGATGCCATAGAGAAATATTCAGGCATCAGTTTTTCCTTTGATATGAATATCCTGGAAATGAAAAACATTGCCGGGAAACTTGGTGTTGAAATCAGTGAAAATTTTGGCAAAGGAAAAATAATCAATGAAGTTTTTGAAAAAACTGTCGAGCCATGTTTAATTCAGCCGACTTTTATAAAGGATTACCCCATAGAGATTTCACCACTTGCAAGAAAGCATCCGGAAAACGCAAACCTTACAGAAAGATTCGAGCTGTTTGTGGGTGGAGAAGAAGTAGCAAACGCATTTTCAGAGCTTATTGACCCTAAAGACCAGATGGCGAGATTTTCAAAACAGGCTGAAAGCAGTGATGAGGAAGAAAGAATCACTGGAAAAATAGACCTGGATTTCATAAAAGCTCTCGAGTACGGGATGCCACCGGCAGCAGGAGAGGGCATTGGTATTGATAGGCTTGTCATGATATTAACTGACAGCAGGTCAATAAGGGATGTAATACTGTTTCCGTTAATGAAGCCTGAAAAAGAATAAATTTGACCATTTCTTTTTAATATATTAATCTGTTATTACAGGGTTTTTATTTACCAGGAGAAAAAATGATCTGTGAATTCTGTAAAAATAATGAGGCTAATGTCCACCTTGTAAAAGTTATAAACGACAGGGTGGAAAAAGTAAACCTGTGCATTGACTGCCTGAAAAATTTTGCTGTTTTTCCAGCTGAGGAAGTTTTTAATGATCTGACAAAGCTTCTGACAAAAGTTTTTGAAGTCGATATTAAAATAATCGATAAAGGAGACAATGATAAAATATTCGGAAAAGTACAGGCAGCTGAAAATAAAAAATGTTCATTCTGCGGAATA
>MWAX01000114.1 GCA_002068775.1 Actinobacteria bacterium ADurb.Bin346
GGCAGGAAATTTAAATAATATATGTTTGCTTTATAAAGTGCTATTTAGATAAACCCGGCAATAAATAACGCAGGTAACGGAAAATGAAAAAAGATATTGGGAAATCAGGTTTACATATCGGGAAAATCCGGGGAAGTATTTCTTCCCTTGCTGCAGCGGGACAGGTAATACTTACCAGCCGCGCAAGGATCGCCCGCAATATATCCGGTTTTAGGTTCAACAGCATAAACACAAAAGAAGAAAAAAGAAATATCATGGATACTGTGCGGGATTCTTTTATGAGGGACTTAAAAGAAAGACAATATTATGTGTTTTATAACATAGCAAGATTAAAAAAAACTCAAAGAAGATACCTGATTGAAAAACATATGCTGAGTCCTGAAATGCTTGTAAAAATGAATTATAAAGGCATTATAATCAAGTGTAATTCATCTGATGCAGAAAACTCTGTATCAATTTTAATAAATGAGGAAGATCATTTAAGGATACAAAGTGTTCTTCCCGGGCTGGACATATTAAGTGCTTACAAAGAAGTCATGAAAATAGAGAGAATGCTGGAGAAAAAAGTCAATTTTGCATATGAAAAAGATTTTGGTTATCTGACATGCTGTCCGACAGACATAGGTACGGGGTTAAGGCTGTCAATAATAGCGCATATGCCGGGGACAGTAGTGACTGGCAGAATAGAAGAGTTAGCAAAAAATCTGGCAAAGACAGGTTACACAATAAGAGGTTTTTTTGGTGAAAACTCTGATGTGGTGGGAAATCTTTTTCAGGTGTCAAATCAGGTATCGCTCGGTAAAAATGAGGAAGATATAATTAATGAAATGACTGCTATAAGTGAAAACATAGTGGATGAAGAAATTAAAGCTGTAGAAAGCCTTAAAGAATCAAGACCCATAGGTGTTGAAGATAGCGTCCTGCGCTCATACGGAATGTTAAGATATGCGAAGATGCTGACATATGGTGAAGCTTTGGAGCTTCTTTCCATGTTAAAACTCGGTCTTGATATAAGGATGATAAACAATGTGAAACAGTTTGATTTCCATAAACTCATAAGCTGTATCGGGGAGTCCAGCATAGTAATGAAACACGGAGTCAAAACGGAAGATAATGAAGATGAGATAGACATGTTGCGCGCAGGCATCATAAGGAAAAAAATTTTAAAAGGAACTGAGTTATAAATGTTTGAAAGATTTACAGAAAGAGCCCGCAAAGTTGTTGTAAGGGCGCAGGATGAAGCAAGGTTTTTAAAACAAAATTACATTGGCACTGAGCACCTGCTGCTTGGTATTATTGGAGAAAAAGAAGGGATTGCAGCAAAAGTGCTTATTTCATTAAACATATCGCTTGATGATGTAAAAAATGCAGTAAGGGAATCAGTCACTGAAGGTTCTTCAGAAGCATATGAGCATATTCCTTTTACACCAAGGGCAAAAAAGGTGCTGGAGCTTTCGCTCAGGGAAGCGCTGCAGATGGGCCATAACTATATAGGCACTGAACATATTCTGCTCGGTCTTCTCAGGGAAGGCGAAGGCGTTGCTGCAAGAGTGCTCAATACTTTTGGCATCAGCCTTGATATTGTAAAAGAGAAAATAAAAGAAATCTTAAATAAATATCCATTTTATCCCCAGGAAGATACATCTGCTGCTGATAAGACGCAGAAACGTTCCCTGAAAATGCTGACTCAATATGGAAGGGATCTTACGCTCCTTGCAAAAGAGGGCAAGCTCGATCCGGTGATAGGAAGAAAAAAAGAGATTGAAAGAATAATGCAGATACTTTCAAGAAGAACCAAAAACAATCCTATCCTGATCGGTGAGTCAGGAGTAGGCAAGACAGCAATTGTTGAAGGCCTTGCGCAGGCAATTATTTCCAAGGATATACCTTCAAACCTGAAAAACAAAAAAATATTTACCCTTGACCTTGGCTCACTCGTTGCAGGCTCAAGATACAGGGGTGATTTTGAGGAAAGACTGAAAAAAGTCCTTCAGGAAATAAAGGATGATGGAGACATAATGATTTTTATTGATGAGGTGCATACACTTGTTGGAGCAGGCGCCGCTGAGGGAGCAATAGATGCGGCCTCTATTTTAAAGCCAATGCTTGCAAGGGGAGAAATCCAGACCATTGGCGCAACGACAGTAAACGAGTATCGCAGATATGTGGAAAAAGACAAAGCTCTTGAAAGAAGATTTCAGCCTATCTATGTTGATGAGCCAAGCGAGTACGAGACGATAGAAATACTGAAAGGACTTCGTGACAGGTATGAATCATTTCACAACCTCACTATAACAGACGAAGCTTTAAAGGCTGCTGCAAAATTATCCCACAGGTATATATCTGACAGATTCCTGCCTGATAAAGCAATAGATTTAATTGATGAAGCAGCATCGAGAGTAAGGCTGCGCAACCTTTCAAATCCGCCTGACCTTAAAATGCTTGAAAAGGAAATTGAGCAGGTTGCTTCTGAAAAAGAAGAAGCTATAAAATCACAGGATTTTGAAAAAGCTGCAGAGTTCCGAGACAGGGAAAAGCAGCTGATAAGGGAAAAAATAGACCTGGAAGAAAACTGGGGCAGGTCAAGTCAAAGCGAAAAAGAAAAAGTCACTGAAAACGAGATAACAGAGGTTCTTTCAAGCTGGACAGGCATACCTGTTTTTAAACTGACGGAAACAGAATCAATAAAACTTTTAAATATGGAAGAAGAGCTGCACAAACGGGTAATTGGACAGGATGAGGCAATAAAGACAATTTCCAAAGCAATCAGGCGCTCAAGATCGGGATTAAAAGACCCGAAGAGGCCTATTGGCTCTTTTATTTTCCTCGGCCCTTCAGGTGTAGGAAAAACAGAACTTGCAAAAACAATTGCAGTATTCTTATTCGGCAAGGAAGATTCAATCGTCCAGATCGACATGTCTGAATATATGGAAAAACATTCAGTTTCAAAACTGGTCGGCTCACCTCCAGGCTATGTGGGATATGATGAAGGAGGCCAGCTGACCGAAAAAATAAAACGCAAACCTTACAGCGTGATACTTCTTGATGAGATTGAAAAAGCGCATCCGGATGTGTTTAATATACTATTACAGATATTTGAAGACGGGCACCTGACTGATTCGCAGGGAAGGCGGGTTGATTTTAAAAATACTGTGATCATAATGACTTCAAATCTTGGCGCAAGAGAAATACATAAAAATAACCCTTTGGGTTTTAAAAAAATAGAAGATGAAGACCTTACATACGATGAAATTAAAAACAAAGTCATGGCGGAGCTGAAGAAAGCGTTCAGACCGGAATTTTTAAACAGGCTGGATGAAGTCATAGTTTTCCACAAGCTTACAAGACAGGAAATATATCAGATAATAGACCTGATGATGTCCAGGATATCACAGCAGCTTGAGATGCAGGGAATGACATTGAACCTGGAAGAATCAGCAAAAGACCTTTTACTTGAAAAAGGTTATGATTCTACAATGGGCGCAAGGCCAATGAGAAGAGTGATTCAGTCACTTGTGGAAAATCCCATCTCTGAAAAGATAATAAGCGGAGAGATTACTCCAGGCGATGTAATAAAAATATCTGCAGAAGATAAATCAATACAATTTGAAATCAGCAAGGTCGAGCCGACAATATTAAATGTTTAAATGATGTTCAGGATTTTATGAAGGAAGAAGAAGAAATCTTACTAAGCAGTTTAAAAAGAATAGCACCGGGCACCGACCTTAGAACCGGCATTGAATATATATTACAGGGCAAAACCGGCGCGCTCATAGTTGTGGGGGATTCTGAGCAGGTTTTAAAGCTGGTGGACGGCGGTTTTTATATAGGCTGCAATTTTACTTCAGCAAAATTTTACGAGCTTGCAAAAATGGATGGCGCTATAATACTGAGCCAGGATGCAAGCAGGATACTATATGCAAATACACACCTTTACCCCAATCCGCTGATAAAGACAAATGAGACCGGGACAAGACACCGGACTGCTGAGAGAGTCGCCAAGCAGACAAATACTCTGGTAATTTCAATATCACAAAAAAGGGATGTTGTAACTATATATATCAATGAGATCAAATATATTCTTGAAGAGCCAAGAATAGTGCTTGCGAAAGCAAACCAGGCTCTGCAAACGCTCAGCAAGTATAAAGAAGGTTTTGACTCTCTGATGGTAAACCTGACAATCAGGGAGCTTGAGGACCTTGTGACCTTATATGATGTAGTATCTGTGCTGCAGCGTTCAAGCATAGTGCAGAAAACAGAAAAAGAAGTTAGGAGATATATTTATGAGCTTGGGACTGACGGCAGACTCCTTAATATGCAGGTAGAAGAATTGATGATAAACGTGGCAGATGAGAGTATTAAAGTAATTGAAGACTATGTAAATATAGATGATGATATAAAGGCAGCAGATATAAAGAATAAAATAAATAATCTCGGCGAGGATGCCCTGCTTGACCTGGAAAATACTGCAAAGGTCCTTGGGTACAAGGTGGAAGGCAACCTCAAAGAATTTTCTGTACAGCCAAAAGGAATCAGGATAATTTCTGAAGTCAAGAGACTTCCTGAGCAGCTTCTTAGAAATCTGATTTTAAAATTTGGCAATTTTAAGAATATAATGAATGCAAGTATAGAGGATATATCCGAAATACAGGGAATGGGCAAGGTCAGAGCAAGCCTGCTTCATGACAGAATAAAAAAATTTTCAGAATATTATCTATACAATGAACCCTATGGATACAGGGGAGGGGTTACCCGAAAGCCCAGGTTCTAATTTATTCTTTTCCCCCTTTTATAAATTTCTGATTTTTAATAATTATCAGTTCCGGTTTAGATGATTGCGGCAATAATTACAGCAGCAGGCAAAGGCACGAGGCTAAAAAGCAATATAAGCAAACAGTTTATACAGATAAACGGCAAGCCTTTACTTGCACACACCATTAAGTCGTTTCAGGAAAGCTCCAGAGTCAATTCGATTTATCTTGCTGTACCGGCTGAATATGAAGATTACTGCAGTAAGGAGATTGTTAAAAAATACAGCTTTACTAAAGTTAAAGCTCTTATTCATGGAGGAGAATTGCGCCAGGAGTCAGTATTTAATGCCCTAAAAGCTGTTCCGCAAAACTGTAAAATAGTTGCCGTCCATGACGGGGTAAGGCCTCTTATAACATCTGCTGAAATAGACATGCTGATATCAAGCCTTATAAAATTCAATAAAATCGATAAAAATGTGAGAGGCGTTCTTACTGCAGCTCCTGCATATGAAACTGTAAAAAAAATAGATGATTATGGTGTTATTGACAGGACAATAAAAAGGTCCAATGTTTGCATGGCGCAGACACCCCAGGTATTTTTTTACAGGGATCTCATGCTTGCTTATGAGAAAGCCATCGAAGATAATTATACCGGTACAGACGATTCAGGGCTGGTCGAGAGAATGGGCTTGAAAGTCAAAGTTGTTATTGGCAGGCATGAAAATATCAAGATCACCACCCCCCTGGACCTTTTTCTTGCAGAGCTGATAATGGGTAGAGACGGAAAGGGGAAATGATTTATGAGGATAGGGACAGGCTATGACGTGCATGTTTTCAAGAAGGGAAGAAAACTTGTGCTTGGAGGCGTGACAATTGAGCACAGCACGGGCCTTGACGGGCACTCTGATGCAGACGTGCTTGTACATGCAATAATGGATGCCATTCTCGGGGCAGCAGGCATGGATGATATTGGTGTTCATTTTCCGGATAATGATATCAGCTATAAAGACATATCAAGCCTTTCACTTCTTGAAAAAGTCAGCGATTTAATAAAAAAAGAAGGGTTCAATATAGTGAATATTGACTCGGTGCTTATAATGGAAGAGCCAAAAATATCGAATTATACTGCCAGAATGAAATCAAATATTGCAGAAGCGCTTGATATTGAATCATCTCAGATTGGCATTAAAGCTACAACCAGTGAAGGGCTTGGATTTTGCGGAAAAAAAGAAGGAGCTGCTGCACAGGCAGTCGCACTTTTAGAATCCGGTAAAAGTAAGAAAATATCCGGCTGATTCAACCGTCTGTATCTATCGGTAAAAATACTTTATAGAACAATTTTTAAAAATTGGTAAAATTAAAAAAATCATATAATATTCATATGGGAATTAATTATTAAATGTAACTATTCAGGGGTAAATCCCCCTGTCAATATTAAATTTTAAAATTATAATTACTGATTTCTGATAAAATCAGTAAAAAAGGCACGGGCTTTACATGGGTTTTATTGCAGATTTAAAAGAACTGGTAAAGGCGGCAAAAGAACGGGATCCTGCTGCAGTCAGCACAGCCGAGATTGTTCTTACTTATTCAGGAGTGCATGCAATAATAAATCACAGGATAGCGCACTGGTGGTGGAAACATAAAGTGCCTTTTATCCCGAGAGCGATTTCACAGATCTCAAAATTCTATACTGGAATAGAAATACACCCGGGCGCTGAGATCGGAAAGAATATATTTATAGACCATGGTATGGGCGTAGTGATAGGAGAAACCACTGTAATCGGTGATAATGTAACTATCTATCAGGGAGTGACCCTTGGGGGCACAGGCAAGGAAAGGGGCAAAAGACACCCCACGCTCGGAAATAATGTCATTGTATCAGCAGGTGCAAAGGTGCTTGGCTCTATAACCATTGGCAACAATGTAATAATCGGAGCGGGTGCAGTGGTAATAAAACCTGTCCCGGACAACTGTACTGTTGTAGGCATACCAGGCAGGATTGTAAAAGTAAAAGGTGAAAGAGTGCTCTCGGATGAGGAGCACAGAATGAACCTTCCTGATCCTGTAAACGAGATATTGAATACTTATAACTATAAATTAGGAGAGCTTGAAAAAGAACTTGCAGGAATGAAAAAAGAAATAAAAGAAATGAAAAAGGAAAAAGATAAATGAGCCTTAAGATCCATAACACCATGGTCAGAAAAAAGCAGGCTTTTAAACCTGTAAATGATAAGAAAGTAAGCATGTATGTATGTGGACCCACAGTATATAACTACATATCAATCGGTAATTCCAGACCGCTTGTAGTTTTTAATATGGTTAGGAATTATCTTGAGCATCTTGGTTATAAAGTAAATTATGTTTCAAACATTACTGATATTGAAGATAAAATTATAAAAAAAGCCAATGAAGAAAAAGTTGATTTTAATGTGATTACAGAGAGATATATAAATGCTTATCTGGAAGACCTTGAAAAGCTGGAGATTGGTAAATTTTCTGCAGTTCCCAGGGCAAGTGAAATGATTCCCGAAATAGTTGAGATTATTTCCAGGATAATTGAAAACGGCTTTGCTTATGAAGCTTCAGGGGACGTGTATTTTGATGTCTCTAAACTAAGTGGCTATGGCAAATTATCCGGGCAGAAAACAGGTGAAATGCAGGCAAGCGAGGAAGATTCTTTTTTTAAAAAGTCGCCTGTTGATTTTACTTTGTGGAAAAGCGCAAAACCCGGAGAGCCGTCCTGGGATAGCCCATGGGGAAGTGGCAGGCCGGGATGGCATATTGAGTGCTCTGCAATGTCAATAAAATATCTTGATTTTGGATTGGACATACACGGCGGGGGCATTGACCTGATATTTCCACATCATGAAAATGAAATAGCGCA
>MWAX01000115.1 GCA_002068775.1 Actinobacteria bacterium ADurb.Bin346
TCTACTATTATAAAGTCATTTCCCTGGCCATGAAGCTTTGAAAATTTTATTTTTTTCAATATGATTTTTCTCCTGAATTTAAAATTGTCAGCTTTTAAAATTGTTTGTTTATAATATTAAGAACACCTTCCGCTAAGCCAGCAATACTGCCATAGCTGTCAGCGTTTATCCAATTTATCCTCGGATCAGCCTTAAACCAGGTGAGTTGCTTTTTTACCAGTTTTTTTGTGCCGGATATTATAGCCGCCCTGCATTCTTCCAGGCTTGAAAGGCCATCAAGAAATCCAATGACTTCTTTATAACCGACAGCCTGCTTAAGACTATTATATTTATCATAACCTTTTTCAGCAAGATTGCGAGCTTCTTCAATAAGGCCGAGCTTCAGCATATTATCAACTCTTTTTTCAATGCATGAATTTATTATATTTCTATCTGCAGTAATCCCTATAAAAACAGTATTGTATATAGATTTTCTAAGATTCCAGGTCGTCTGATAGCTTGAGTATGTTTTTCCGGTTTTTTTATATACTTCTAACCCCCTGAGTATGCGTTTTCTGTCATTATTGCTTATTTTATCTGCATAGGCAGGGTCGATTTTTTTTAATTTTAAATAGAGTTCTTCAGTTTTTTCAGATTCCATCTTTTCCCTGTCATTTTCGGGTTCGGCGCCAGGAGTAAAACCAAGGTCATCAACTACTGCCCTGATATACAGGCCGGAGCCTCCGGCAAGCAAAGGTATTCTTTTTTTATTAAAAAATTCATTCCTGATTATTTTTCTGCATATTTTCTGAAAATCAAACACTGTGAAGTTTATATCAGGGTTTACAATATCGACCATATACTGTTTTATTCCATATAATTCTGTTTTATATTTGTCAGTTCCTATGTCCATTCCAGAATAAATCTGCATGGAATCAACTGAAATTATATCTGTGGATAAAACTTCGGCAAGTTTTAAAGCGAGCTTAGTTTTACCTGTGCATGTAGGACCGCATATTACAATTATCAGCTTTTTTTCCACTGCCCTTTTCCTGAATGAATTTATATCAATACCAGCATTATTTTTGTTTAAATCATTCATTTATTCACTTATCTTCCCTTTAAGGTAAAAAGATTTTGCATCAGTTATTTTAAGCTTAATAAATTTTCCAATCATTTCTTCATCACCTCTAAAATTTACAATCAGATTATTTTCAAGCCTGCCTTCCAGCTGATTATTTTTTAAGCTGTAACCTTCAACCAGTACTTTAAGCTTTTTACCAACCAGTTTCATGTTCTCTTCCAGTGAAATTTTATTTTGAAGCTCCAGCAGATTCCTGAACCATAATCTCTTTGTGTCTGCAGAAACACTATCCTCCAGTAATTCAGCGGAAGTGCCTTTTCTGGTTGAATATATGAATGTAAAAGCCCTGTTAAAACGAAGCTCTTTGACCAGTTTTAGAGTTTTTAAAAAATCTTCTTCTTTTTCTTCAGGAAAACCAACTATGATGTCAGTTGTGACTGCGCAGTCCGGTATTTTTTCTTTTATCATGTAATATATTTTTTTGAAGTCTGCGCTGGTATAATGCCTGTTCATTTTTTTAAGTATCCTGTCAGAGCCAGCTTGAAGAGGGAGATGAACATGGTTCATTATATTGTTATTTTCACTTATTACATCAATTATATCTTCATTAAAATCCCCCGGATGAGAAGTCATGAATCTTATCCGTTTAAGAGCTTTAATTTGAGAAATCTCTGACAGTAATTTTGCAAAATTTTCATGGCCAGTTTTTAAGTCCTGCCCATATGAGTTTACATTCTGCCCTAAAAGTGTTATCTCAACTACTCCCTCTCCGGCAAGTTTTTCTGCAGTTTTGATAATCTGGTCAAATCCTGCAGACCTTTCTCTTCCCCTCACAAAAGGGACTATGCAGTAAGAGCAGTAATTGTTGCAGCCAATCATTATTGGAAGCAATGCTTTAAAGCTGTACTGTCTTTTAAAATCATACAAATAATCAAACGTTTCAGGAAAATCTCCTGTGTCACAAACACTTCTATTTTTCAAAAGCCTCTCACTGATCAGATCGGGAAGTTTATTTATATTAGCTGTTCCGAAAACAATATCTACATATGGAAACTTATTTATTATTTCTGCACTTTTATTCTGCGCAGTGCATCCTCCTATGCAAATTAGCAGACCAGGTTTTTTAATTTTTAATGATTTAAGGTTTCCTATATGTCCAAAAAGCTTATTTTCAGCTTTTTCTCTCACCGAGCATGTGTTTATCAGTATTATTTCAGAACATTCCGGATCAGATGTTCTTACATATCCTTCTTTTTCCATGATGTATATTATTCTTTCTGAGTCAAATACATTCATCTGGCAACCGAAAGTCTCAATATAGAATTTTTTTTGCAGCGCTCTCATTTTTAGAATATTTTATTTAAATATAAATCAGAAGCATATAAATTGAAATTGATCTTATTGTTCAGGCTGCAGATTCAATTTATACTGATCTTGCATATTACCTGAACTTTAGTTCCCTGATCTTTAGTGCTTTTGCGGAGATTTAAGCATGGCACATATAATTAACATATAATTAAACATATGTTCCGGAAAATATTTATCCGTAAACACTGATTATATGGCATTAAAAAACTGCCTTATCTTATTTCAACATTTAGCACAATTGCAGTCTTTATTTCCCCATTAACTTCAATATCCTTAAAAAATGGTATACAAACAAGTTCCTGTCCTGTTGGGGCTATATAACCTCTGGCTATAGCTATGCCCTTTATAGTCTGGTTTAAGGCGCCTGCCCCTATTGTCTGTATCTGCACTTTTCCATCCGTCCTTATTATTCCTGCAATTGCTCCCGCCACAGAATTGGGTTTTGACATTGATGATACTTTTAAAAGCTTCATATTTTACTGTGTTTTTTACTCTTTCTGTTTCAGGTTTATTATTAAATTAATAGTGTTATTTGATTTTTTATATTCTATGCTGTCTTGGATAGTGACAAAATATTTTTCACCAAGTTTTTTTACTGTTTCTTCAATTTGCTTAATTATATACTTAATTTCTTCATCTTTAAATCTGCCTGCCAGTCCGGACTCGTCATAAAGTTTCAGATCATGCATCTTTTTTAATTCTAAATGGTTCTTTTTCAGACCGGGAGTGCTCTCATTACCGGGCTCTTTTTCATCAATCAGGCCATTTTCAATATGCAGCACATCTTTTAATGGGGTTATTTCACCATAAAAAAGCCTCTGCAGGCTTCTAAAGGATAAGTTCATATTAAAATATTTCTTCAGGACTTCATCCAGAATCTCGATATTTGAGCAATAATAAAGAAAACTTGTAATCGGTATTTCCGGATTATTTAAGATTTTGTTTTTAAATTTTAATAAGTCTGTAATTTTATCTGCAATATTGTAATCAATTGCCTGCCCGCTGCGCTCACTGTTTTTGTGTTCCTGCATTAAAGTGGACGCAATGCCTGTCAGGCTTCCATAATAATATTTAATATGCGGATTTTGGACAGAGAAGTCCATTATTATTTTTAATATATTATTGACTCCTCCGGACAGTTCATAGCCTGAAGATGACTTTATTATTTTTGGAACCAGTGACTGGTCTTTTTTTTCAGGAATTTTTGCAAGGTCAATATCAGTAAATACACAAGTCCCCCGCCTGACATCAGAAAAAGTTATTCTGATATCTTCCACATTGAGTCTTACAGAAAATAGCGCCATTCCTCTGCCGTGAAAACCATATGCATCTCTTGCGCCATCTTCAAGCTTGGAAGTTACTCTTGACTGGAAAATAAGGTTGTGAAATTTAGGCGGTATACCATATCCATTATCAATAAAATATATTACCCTGCGCTTATCAGCTGCTTTTTTTGTTGCTACGTATACTTTTGTGCTGCCTGCATCCCTGCTGTTTCTCAGCAATTCGACTACAATATCCTCAACACAATGTATATCCTGTAGCGCCTGCCTTCTTTCAGCCTCAGATATTTTTAATTTTACAAACCCGTTTCCCAGATCTTCTTCGATCTTGAAATCGCCTGAAATTTTCAGGTCGGAAAAAAACTTATTAAAATCAAATTCTTTCTGCATATCATGAATTATTTAGCATACTCCACAGCCCTGCTCTCCCTGATGACAGTCACTTTAATCTGTCCCGGGTATTCCATTTCACTTTCTATTTTCTTTGCAATGTCACGGGCTACAATTGTTGCCATATCATCATTTATTTCTTCAGGTTTCACCATCACTCTTATTTCTCTGCCTGCCTGAATTGCAAATGCTTTTTCTATGCCCGAGAATTCTGTGGCTATTTTTTCCAGACTTTCAAGTCTTTTAATATAACTTTCAAGCGTTTCTCTTCTGGCGCCTGGTCTTGAGCCTGAAATTGAATCTGCAGCCTGAATAATCACATCAAGAAAAGTCTGAACCTCCACTTCATTATGATGCGATTCAATAGCATGCACAATTTCATCTTCTTCATGTAATCTTCTGGCAAGCTCTGCGCCTATGATGGCATGTGAGCCTTCAATGTCATGTGTAAGCGCTTTCCCTATGTCATGAAGAAGTCCTGCGCGCTTAGCTTTCTTTATGTTCAGTCCCAACTCTGATGCTATTACGCCGGCAATATATGCAACTTCTTTTGAATGAAGCAAAACATTCTGGCCATAGCTTGTCCTGTATTTAAGTCTTCCGAGGACTTTTACAATTCCGGGATTGACATCCGGGATGCCAATATCGAATACTGCCTGCTCACCCTCGACCTTTATTTCATTGTTTATAAGCTTGCTTGCCTTATCAAACATTTCTTCGATTCTGGTAGGATGAATCCTTCCATCCATAATAAGATTTTCAAGAGTGACCCTCGCTATTTCTCTCCTGACAGGGTCAAATGATGAAAGGATAACTGCTTCAGGTGTATCGTCGACTATAATATTTATCCCGGTAAGATTTTCAAAAACTCTGATATTGCGGCCTTCGCGGCCTATTATCCTGCCTTTCATTTCATCATTTGGAAGATTTACGACAGAAACAGTAGTTTCGCTCGTATGTTCAATTGCGCATCTCTGAATGGCTTGAGAAATTATTTTTTTCGCAATTTTATCTGATTCTTCCTTTGTCTTTACTTCGATCTTCTTTATTTCTTTTGCGGCTTCTATTTTCGCATCCTCTTCCATTTTCTTAATAAGTATGGCTCTCGCTTCTTCCCTTGTCAGTTCAGCAATAGCTTCAAGCCTGAGGATCTCTTTTTTAAGAGTCTCGCCAAGTTTGCCTTTTAGTTCATCTATTTCTTTTTCTCTTCCGCCCAGTGACTGTTCTTTTTTTTCAAGGTAAAAAGCTTTTTTATCCAGGGCTTCTTCTTTTGATATAAGCCTGTTTTCAATTTTCTGTATTTCATAACGCTGTTTTTTAATTTCTTCATCGCTCTTTAATTTAATATTTGCAATTTCTTCTTTGCCTTCAACGATTGCTTCTTTTTTAAGTGCAGATGCTTCTTTCTTTGCATCTTCAAGTATTCTGTTTGCGTTGCTTGCGCTGGAATTTATTTTATTGTCAATAATTACTTTTCTGTAGAAAAACCCTATGAAAAAGCCTGCGATTACAATGAATGCGCCAATTCCAACATATTTCAAAACAATTAACAATGTTTCCAATTAATACCGTCCTCTCTAAAATAAAAAATCGAGCAATTTTGCCCGATTTAAAATATTTGTACTTATAAACTTTTTAATTTTCAATTAAATAAATCAGCAAACCATAAAAAAATAAATCAGGTTCTTATTTTCTTGAAAATCAATAAGTTTTTTATAAAATTATTCACTAATTTGTTTAAAAGATATTTAACTATTAACAATTGGTAAAAAAAATAATTAAAAAATTTATTAATATTTTATCAATTGCCAATATAATATTTCCATAAACTATTTAAAAAGTACAAAATTACATATAAATCAAGCAAAATCCTAATATGTAAATTAGAAACATTTTATATTCAGTACGTTTTTTAGTCAATATGCTTTCAGAAACTTTCGGATACGTTTATAAATCATTCTTTTTAGAATTTTTTAAGCAGTTCTTTCAGGCTGGTGAATCTTTGCTCAACTATGTTTTTATTGACAGCGATACCGATTGCTTTCTTGCTTCCAATAAGAATAGCGAGCTCTCTTGCCCTTGTTATTGCCGTATAAAGAAGATTTCTCTGGAGGAGCATGTAATGTGAGGTCAATATAGGTATAATCACACATTTAAATTCAGAACCCTGTGATTTATGGATCGATATAGCATAAGAAAGACTTAGCTGATCAAGGTCATAAAAATCGTACTGGACCTGCCTGCTGTCATAATCAACAGTGATCGTCTTCATCTCATTATCAGTCTCACTGATGAATCCGATATCGCCATTGTACACTTCTTTTTCATAATTATTTTTCAATTGTATGACCCTGTCTTTTAGTTTAAAACCGGTAACTTCCCCAAAAACACGGGTGTTATTTTTATTTAATTGTTCCTGTATTTTCAGGTTCAGGTTATTGACCCCCACAACACCTCTGTTTGTCGGTACAATTACCTGTATATCTTTTAGAGGATCATAGTCAAAACTCGAAGGTATTCTTTTTATTAAAAGATGCAGAATAAGCTCAACCACTTCATCCGGCTCAATTCTGTCAATAAAGAAAAAATCATCAGTATCCTGATTCCGGGCAATTACAGGAAAAAGTCCGTCCCTAATCCTGTGAGCATTATATATTATTCTGCTTTTTCCACCCTGCCTGTATATTCGCTCAAGCTTAACCACTGTAAAAACACCTGAAGCAATAATGTCCGAGAGAACATTTCCAGGTCCAACAGCAGGAAGCTGGTCTACATCACCAACTAAAATAAGGGTGGTTGTTTTTTTAAGTGATTTTATCAAAGCTTTAAAAAGCCTGATATCGATCATTGAAGCTTCGTCGACCACTACAAGGTCAGAGTCAAGCGGATTGTTTTCATCTTTAAGAAATCTGTTTATTTTAGGCTGATACTTAAGCAGCCTGTGTATAGTACTGGCTTCTTTGCCCGTAGCTTCTGTGAGCCTTTTTGCAGCTCTTCCGGTAGGTGCGCAAATCATCACTTTGCAGGAATGGCTGTCATAATAACTTGTTATAATATCCAGTATGGTGCTTTTTCCAGTGCCCGGGCTTCCTGTTATTACAAGCACCTTTTCATATATTGCTTTAATAACAGCCTCTGTCTGGATTTCATCAAGCTCTATGTTTTTTTCAACAGAAATACGAAGTATCTCTTTTTGAATCAAGTCAGTATTAACTTGTTGAAAACTTTTATCGATCTGTGATTCACTCTGTAAATTTGTCTCAGGGTTATAATCAAAAAACTTTTTTGTATCTCTTATGCCTGCAAGTGCGGATGCCACATATTGCTCATCTTCATATATTTGTTTAAGATATATCCTGCCGTTTCCATTATCAGATGTGACAATTTTTCCTTCATCATGCAGTTCCTTCACTGCTTTAATTATAACCGGCTCGCCACACTCAAGAAGTTCCATTGCTGATCTGTAAAAATCTTCGAGTGGATAATAACAATTACCCGAATCTGTGACTTCATTGAGAAGATAAAGGATTCCTGATTTGATCCTGAAAAATGAGTCTTTTTCTATTCCCATCTTGAATGCGATACTGTCTGCAGTTTTAAACCCGATGCCTGCCACATCTTCAATAAGCCTGTAAGGATTGGTCTTTAATATATTTGTTGAATTATTGCCATATGAATTGTAGATTTTTATTGAGTAATTGGTGCTGATTCCGCATGATTGCATAAAAATCATTATATCCCGGATATCTCTTTGTTTTTTCCATTCGAGCTTGATTAAATTGATGCGCTTTTTACCCAGGCCTTCCACTTCATTTAATCTGCCGGGGTGGCTGTCCATTATATTTAGGGTATCAAGACCGAATGTTTTGACTATTCTTGATGCAATTACCGGGCCTATGCCCCTGATGAGCCCGGAACCAAGATATTTTTTTATTCCTTCTTCCGTTGCAGGCACTGCAACTTCAATGCATTCAATTTCAAACTGAAGACCGTATTTTTTATTATTTACCCAGCAGCCTGTTGCAGTTATCATTTCACCAGGATTAATATTCAGGCCATATCCGACAACTGTGATCTGCCGGTGATCTTCTTCAGTTATAAGCCTTCCAATAAAATAATCATTATCGGGATTTTTGTATACAATCTTAGATAGTGCCCCTTTTATTTTTTCGGGCTGTTTTTCAACCATTGGATTAAAACCTGCTTAAAATAGATTATTTTGAGGATATTCTTTTATAAACTTAATTGTATTTTCAAGATCAAGCGCAATTTTTCCGGAGTCTTTACGAAGCTCTATTTCAAGTTTTTTATTTTCCAGGAAATTCTTTCCCACTACAACCTTTACTGGTATGCCTATGAGGTCTGAATCTTTAAATTTTACACCTGCTCTGCAGTTCCTGTCATCAAATAATACTTCGATTCCTGCACCTGCAAGTTCAGAGTAAATAAACTCTGCAGCTTCAGCTATTTTCACATCTTCCATATTTATAGCAATAAGATTTACCATGAAAGGCGCAATGCTAAGCGGCCATATTATGCCCTTATCATCATGCAGCTGCTCTATTGAAGCAGCGAGTATCCTGCTGACACCAATCCCATAACAGCCCATAATTATCGGGTTAAGTTTTCCATTGCTGTCAAGAAACATGGCATCCATCTTTTCACTGTATTTTGTTCCAAGCTTGAAAATATGCCCTATTTCTATCCCCTTTTCAAATTTAACAGGTTTTCCGCATACACTGCACAGATCGCCATCTAAAGGAAATGAAAAATCCCCCCAGATATCAGGATTAAAATCTCTTCCGGGGCATACATTTTTTATATGGTAATCTTTTTTATTTGCGCCGGCAACCATGTTGACTGAGCCCTTCAATGAGTTATCAGCATATACCCTGACATTTTTATCAAGCCCGAGCGGACCAATAAAACCAATTGCAATACCCGTATCGTCAGTTTGGCTGTCAATCAGCTCAAGAGCCGTACCTGCACAGTTTTGTACTTTCTGAATATTGATTTCCCTGTTTCCTGCAACAAGCACGTAAAATAAATTTCCATCATTATCTTTTAAAAGCATTGTTTTTATTATTTTTTCTGCCGGTACATTAAGAAAGGCAGACAGTGATTTTATATTTGCAATTGAAGGGGTATGCACTTCTTTGGTCTCTTGTGGCGTTTCAATATTTCCATTCTTTTTTTGAGAAGGTGTAAATTTTGCCATTTCATAGTTTGCTGCATAGCCGCATTCAGGACAGTAAAGCAGCTCATCTTCACCGCTTCCGGCAAGAATTATAAATTCATGCGAGGACTTTCCGCCTATAAGGCCGGTATCTGCTTCCACAGGGAAATATTTAAGGCTGAGCCTTTCAAGTATTCTGCAATATGCTTCAAACATCTTATTATAGATTATATCAAGGTCTTCCTCGTTTGAAGAAAAGCTGTAAGCATCTTTCATTATAAATTCACGCGCTCTTAAAATACCATACCTTGGCCTAATCTCATCCCTGAACTTAACCTGGATCTGATAAAGGTTTAAAGGCATATTTTTATAAGATTTAATATCAACGTGAGCAAGACTTGTAAAAAGCTCTTCGTGTGTGGGCCCAAGACAAAAATCCCTGTCATTTCGATCTTTCAGTCTGAAAAGCTCCGGACCGTATATTTGCCATCTTCCTGACTCTACCCACAGATCAGCCGGCTGGACGGCAGGCATAAGCATTTCTATCGCACCGGCCCTGTTCATTTCCTCACGTACTATATTTTCAATTTTTTTCAGAACTCTGTAACCGAGTGGAAGAAAAGCATATATGCCTGAGGCAATTTTCCTTATCAGGCCGGCTCTGTGAGACAGCGAATAACTTGCTATCTCTTTATTGCTTAAATCTTCCTTTAATGTAGTAAGGAAATATTCTGAATATCTTACCAATGCTGCCCCGCTTTGATTATATTTAAAAGTTTTTTTGAAAAATTAAATAACAATTAATGATTTTGTTTAATTAATATAAATCAAATGATAATGTTGTTCAATTCTTTTTTAAATTCTTCAAGAGCCTTTTCTATTTCTATCCTTTTAACCACTTTTCCTTTAATAAAAATGGCTGCCTTCTTTTTTCCATATGCAATCCCTATATCTGCATCCTTTGCTTCACCCGGGCCATTAACAATACAACCCATGACAGCAATTTTAAAGTTTCCGGAAAGTCCTGCAGTAAAATTGCCGATCTCTTCAACTGCAGATTTAAGGTCAGTGCTGGTCCTGCCGCATGCAGGGCAGGAAATGATATCAACTCCATATTTTCTTAGACCAAGGCTTGATAATATTGCATAAGCCGCCTTAACCTCTAAAGTCGAGTCATCGGTCAAAGATACTCTGACAGTATCTCCGATACCCATTGACAGGAGTATCCCCATTCCCACAGATGATTTTATAGCTCCAGTAAATGCCGGTCCGGCCTCTGTTACCCCAATGTGAAGCGGGTAATTGATTTTAGAAGAAAGGATACGGTATGCTGAAATAGTATCCATCACAGACGAGGCTTTTGCAGAAATCTTGAAATTGTAAAATTTATTATTTTCAAACAATCTGACTGAATGGAGTGTGCTGTTTACAATAGCTTCAAGTGCGCTGCCGCCTGAATTTTTTAAAAATTTTTTATTAAGTGAGCCGGAATTGACACCTATTCTAATTGCTGCATCATGCTTTTTAGCTTCCCGGATTATATTAATTATTTTTTGCTCACTTCCTATGTTTCCAGGGTTTATCCTTATGCATTCTATACCCGCATTTAAAGATTCTATAGCCAGGTCCGGGTCAAATTGAATATCTGCAACTACAGGCACTTTAAAGATTTTTAAACTTAAGAGATCTTTTAAATGTTTTACAGATTCAATATCCGGAATGGCAAGTCTGATTATCTCACAACCGCACTCCTGCAGCGCTATTGCTTCATTTCTGACTGCCGCAATGTTTTCAATGCGGTTTTTTATCATTGACTGCACAGTTATCGGATTGCTGCCACCGATTTTTATTTTACCCAGATTAATCTCCCGGGTTTTTTTTCTTTTGATCTCCATACTGTTAAAAAAACGGGTCTTCTTTACTACATATTTGCAATCTTAAAAGGATTAATAATGTCAAAAATCAAACCGATTATAAAAAGAGATGCAACCAGAGCAATCCCAAGGGCATTATAAATATCCATTGCTTTTTTTGGAAATGATTTTTTACGGATCGCTTCGTAAATTATCACTACAAGATGACCGCCGTCAACTGGAAGAATTGGGAGGAAATTGCCGAATGCAAGCAATAAGGATACAAGCGCCACAAATAATATAAAGTTCTGTACGCCCATTGCTGCAGATTGCTGGAAAATACTCACCACTCCCACAGGTGAGACTGGCCTTGCCTGAGAAAAAGGGATTTGCCCTGTAAAGAGCTGGCCAAACAATTTAAAATATGTGTATGAAATATCCCAGGTCATTTTAAAACCTTCTTTTAGAACATTAAAAAAACTGAGGTATGTTTTTTCAAGTTTGGGACCGACACCAAGATATCCGCTGCCCTGTTTATCATCAAGCGTGACATTTATATCAAGTTCATTGTTATCTCTTACAATGGTATAGACAACATCTTTTCCCGGATACTGCCTGGTGAGCATTGCCATATCATCCCATGAGCTTATTGAGGAATCATTTAATGCAATTATCCTGTCTCCTGCATAAAAACCGTATCTTTCAGCAGGTGAGCCCGGCTCAATATAATCGACAGTGCTCGTAGGCGCCAGAATTCCCATCGAAAGGTAAATCATGATAAGAAAAATTGCAAATAATATATTGAAAATTCCTCCCCCGCTTATGACAAGAAATTTTTTCAAGAAAGGCTTTGAATAAAATACTTTTTCTTTCAGCTCGTCTTGTATTTTTTCATTTCTGTCCATCCCAAGTATTTTATTATATCCCCCGAGAGGTATTGCGCTAATGCCATAAAGAGTGCCGCTTTTTTTAGCTTTAAATTTAAGGATTTTAGGGCCAAAACCAATAAAGAATTCAAGGACATGCATTCCTGAGACTTTTGCAAAAATAAAATGCCCGAATTCGTGAACAAGTATGATCACTGAAAAACCAAGTATTGCAATTAAGTATTGTAAAATAACCATTTTATTTTATCTTTTTATGATACAGAAGCATTTTATTGTAAACTACTGTATTTATAATTTTCCAAACCTTCTTTCGCGGCGCTGGTAATCATATATTGCCTTAAAAAAACATTTTCTGTCAAAATCAGGCCACAGAACTTTTGTAAAGTAAAGCTCCGTATAGGCTATCTGCCATAGCATAAAATTACTTATTCTTTGTTCCCCGCTCGTTCTTATAAGCAGGTCAGGATCAGGTATTCCGGATGTAAAAAAATAGTTTGAAAAGATCTCCAGATCTTCAGCATTTCCCTTTCCGGGTTCTATTTTCCCTTTTTGGCAGTCCCGGCAGAACTTTCTGGCTGCCTGGTATATTTCATCTCTGGAACCATAACTGAAAGCAATATTTAATACAATTACGTCATTTTCCCTTGTTTTTTCTTCTGCATTGATAAAGACATTTAGTATGTCCGGAGGTATTATTTCCCTGTTTCCAATAAGATTGAGCCTGACTTTATCTTTAATCATTCCAGGAAGTTCCCTGTTGAGAACTTTCACAAATAGCCTCATCAGGTCATTTACTTCCGGTTGGGGTCTCTGCCAGTTTTCACTTGAAAATGCAAAAGCAGTAAGGTATTTAATTCCCAGATCCCTGCAGGTTACTACCGTTTCCCTTAACACTTCAGCGCCTTTGCTGTGGCCAACAATCCTTGGGAGATTTC